>CAZZYE010000714.1:0-4608 GCA_964658145.1 uncultured Stigonema sp. | reverse complement strand
CAATTAGCGAAGAAAGCATTAAAATACGTTAAGTATATTGCTGTTTTAACCTTGGTTGCTGCTAAAGCTAAAGAACTATATGACTGACGTTCCTGCGGCTCGTATTCGCAATTTTTGTATTATTGCTCACATAGACCATGGAAAATCCACTCTTGCCGATCGCTTGTTGCAAGTTACAGGCACGGTGGAGGATCGGCAAATGAAGGAACAGTTCCTTGACAACATGGATCTGGAACGAGAGCGGGGGATTACAATTAAGCTACAAGCCGCTCGAATGAACTACAAGGCAAAAGATGGTCAGCAGTACGTGCTGAATCTAATTGATACACCAGGACATGTAGATTTTTCGTATGAGGTATCCCGCAGTCTTGCTGCTTGTGAAGGTGCACTATTGGTAGTAGATGCTTCTCAGGGTGTAGAGGCGCAAACCCTGGCAAACGTCTATTTAGCCTTAGAGCATAACCTAGAAATTATCCCGGTATTGAATAAAATTGATTTGCCGGGAGCAGAACCAGAACGGGTAATCAGCGAAATCGAAGAAATTATCGGTTTAGATTGCAGTAATGCAATTCTTGCCTCTGCTAAAGAGGGAATTGGTATTGATGAAATTTTAGAAGCAATTGTGGGACGTGTACCACCGCCACAAAACACGGTATCAGAACCTTTACGAGCATTAATTTTTGATAGCTACTACGACAGCTACCGAGGAGTGATTGTGTATTTTCGGGTAATGGATGGCACTGTGAAGAAGGGCGATCGCATTTACCTAATGGTATCTGACAAGGAATACGAAATTGACGAGTTGGGTGTACTTTCTCCCACTCAAAAGCAAGTTGAGGAACTACACGCTGGGGAAGTAGGTTATCTAGCAGCGGCAATTAAAGCTGTAGCTGATGCACGAGTAGGTGATACTATTACCCTCTCGAAAGCTAAAGCATCTGCACCCTTGCCAGGTTACACAGAAGCTAACCCAATGGTGTTCTGTGGCATGTTCCCTATCGATGCCGACCAATTTGAAGACTTGCGGGAAGCCTTGGGTAAGCTGGAACTCAATGATGCGGCGCTGCACTACGAACCAGAAACTTCCAGTGCAATGGGGTTTGGCTTCCGTTGTGGTTTCTTAGGCTTGCTGCACATGGAAATTGTGCAAGAACGTTTAGAACGAGAGTACGACCTGGATTTAATCATTACAGCCCCCTCAGTAGTTTACAGAGTGACAACCCTCAAGGGTGAAGTACTGTACATCGACAATCCTAGTCGTTTACCCTCTCCCAACGAACGGGAAAAAATTGAAGAACCTTACGTTCAGGTAGATATGATTACGCCAGAAACTTACGTCGGCACTTTGATGGAGTTGGCGCAGAATCGGCGTGGTGTATTTAAAGACATGAAATATCTCACGAAAGGACGCACTACACTCACTTATGAACTACCTTTGGCAGAAGTTGTCACCGACTTTTTTGACCAAATGAAGTCCCGTACAAGAGGTTACGCTAGTATGGAATATCACCTCATCGGCTATCGAGAAAATCCTCTAGTCAAGCTGGATATTATGATTAATGGCGATCCAGTGGATTCCTTGGCAATGATTGTCCATCGAGATAAAGCTTACAACGTCGGGCGGTCAATGGCAGAAAAACTCAAAGAACTGATTCCTCGCCATCAATTTAAGGTGCCAATTCAAGCTTCTATTGGTAGTAAAGTCATTGCCAGCGAACACATCCCCGCATTGCGGAAAGACGTGTTAGCTAAGTGCTATGGTGGTGACATCAGCCGGAAGAAGAAACTCTTGCAGAAGCAAGCGAAAGGTAAAAAGCGGATGAAATCTGTAGGTACGGTGGATGTGCCGCAGGAAGCTTTTATGGCAGTGCTGCGTTTGGATCAGGAGTAACCCCACATCTGCCCCCTCCCCGTTCACGGGGAGGAGGCAGACGTGGGATGGAGATTGACCATTTTGATTATTTGTGATTTATACTTAAGTTTCGTTGAGATTGGTATCTATTTTTAACGCTGCGTGACGACGTTGAAGGTGTGATCGCCTACGAACACCAAAAGCAGCAACTGCGAGTAAACCCAAAGTAACAGTTGGTTCTGGAACCGACTTGCTTTGTGGTGTTAGGAAAAAGGCACGGGTTTGACCATTGAGGCGACCATTGCCAACAATGTACCCTGTATCGCTAATATCCGTTGCCGAGTCTAGTATCCAACCGCTGTCAGCCGGAATGAGGTCATTAAGGTTGCTCAAAACGCCATTTTCCCATATAAAGGCGACATTACCACTGCTTGAAGAGGAGCTACCAATAACCTGACTAATGTTGTTAATTTTACTGGCGGCGCTACTACTTATACCTTGGCTGTTAGTGCCTAATACACCTAGGTCAATTTTATCACCTGTTGTGCTGTTTAACAAAAAGGCGCGATCGCCCTCTGGGGTGGATTCGCTGCCGACAATCTGCCCTTGATCGTTGATGCCATTAGCGAAGCCATTAATACCGAGATCTTCTACATTCCCGTCGCTGTCCCAGAGAACAGCACGATACTGCTGAAATTTACCATCAATAACGTCAGGTGAGAAGCCAACTACCTGACCAAGATTGTTAATGTCAAGAGACTGACTGGGTTGTTCGTAAGCAGTAGGGTTTAAACTATTAAAGGGTAAAGTCTTGAGTGCTTTTGTCCCTTGTGCGTTATCCCAGATAAAGGAGCGGTCTGCACCACCAGGACTGATGGGACTAGTATATTCAATCACCTGATCTTTGTTGTTAATGCCAGTGGGGTTCTGTACAAAACCTGCGTTGATGGGAATGGCTTGTAACCCTGTATCTTTATCCTAGATAAAGGGCATGAGAATAGAGTTTGGACTAGTAGAGGTTCCCACCACCTGACCAAGATTGTTGATGTCACCGCCTTGGCTACTTAGACCTCCACTTCCCAAGCCTAACACACCAAGGTTTTGTATTCCGTTCGTGCTATCCCAGATAAAGGCGCGAGTGCCTTCTTTAGTATTAAATGTACCAACCACCTGACCGCTGTTGTTAACGCCTTTGGCGCCGATTATCAAACTCAATGAGCTGTCACTCTCATCAATACCTATGTCTGTTACCGAATATGATGTTGCTGCCATTGCTGGGCGGGAAGCAGACAAGCCTAGTAATGTGGCGGTGGTGAGTGCGAGGCTAATTTTGGAAATCTTGTTCATTGTTAACTAAGTTGATGGATAGTGTACCAAAATCCTCTTCAGATGCTTTTTGCAGAATGTCTCTTGTCAAAAAGTGCAATCATTAATTAGTCTCAAAGACTTAACTGCACTGGTCAAAGCAGTCAAGATTGTGAGTTAGTTACCACTGCTTGAGCAACTTAGCCTTGCGATCGCCTAAAAGAATTTATACGTAAAAACTCTCATAATACTGTTAAAGATTGAGAAAATTTTCCTTAGCTTTATGAAGTAATTACGCATTTAGCAGGATTTTAAAGATAGCGTTAATTTTTTCAACTAAAGCGTATTTATCATGGCAAAATTACCCTCAGCTTGAATATCAAATTCAGAGGGAACAGGGAACTCTTAACAGGGAACAGTGCATCTCACGGCGCCCATCCGTGGGATTGAAACAAGGACACTGTTTATATGAGCGCTTACGCCAGAACGAAAAACATCTTTTTTTACAAGTGCGGCTCTAAACCCACAACGCGCATTTTTTTTCTTTTCCTGTTCCCTGTTCCCTGTTAAGAGTTCCCTTTTTTATGTAAAAATCTTTTCCTATTTACCTAAAATAAGTTTTGTGAACAAAGAAAAACCTGTGGGCTTGTGGTGACAATTCGACCCTATGACCCAAACGATTTAGAAGAATCTGTTCAACTTTGGTATCGAACTTGGCATCAGGCATTTCCTAACATTCAACACCCACAGCCATATCCTGCATGGAAGGATCGCTTTCGTAATGACCTCGCTGTACTAGGTAATATTTGGGTTGCCGAAGTTGAAAATTGCATTTTGGCTGTTGGGAGAACCCATTACCTTAACCGAACTTAGTCCAACCGAACTTTCTTTAGAACCAATTCGCGCCGATGCACTAATCCTGCTACAGTCAGACCAAACAGTACTGCACTTAGAATTTCAAACCCAACCCAAAGCCGATATTCCATTTCGGATGATTGATTACCGACTGCGCGTCTATCGCCGCTTTCCTCACAAGGGAATGCGTCAAGTGGTAATTTATTTGAAACAGACCAGTTCAGAAATGGTACACCAGAATACATTCTCCATTCCTGGGACACGCCATGAATTTGAGGTGATTCGGCTATGGGAGCAGCCCACAGAGGTATTTTTGAGAACACCAGGACTGCTACCATTTGCTGTATTAAGTCGCACAACAGACCCAGAAAGTGTACTCAACCAAGTGGCAAGGGAAATCAATGGGATGACAGAATCTCGAACTCAGGCAAATGTAGCTGCTTCCGCTGCTGTTTTGGCTGGTTTATTATTAGAGAAGGAGATAATTAGACGAGTTTTGCGAGCAGAAATTATGCGCGAGTCAGTTATTTATCAAGATATTTTACTTGAAGGGGAAGCTTTAGGCATAGTCAAAGGTAGAACCGAAGGTAGAACCG
>CAZZYE010000713.1:0-4617 GCA_964658145.1 uncultured Stigonema sp. | reverse complement strand
TACAATCAATGTCTAAGTCTAAATTCTCAAAAGTTGATTTATCTGTGATATCTTTTTGAATAAATTGAAAACATTTGTTAGTTAAATGCTCAGCAATATTTGATAATTTTCCCATGCTGAGATTGTCAATTCCCACCACCTCATGACCCGATGCCAAGAGAAGGTCTAGCAAGTGAGAACCTAGGAAACCAGCTACCCCGGTCACCAAAATTCGATGCGTCAATTCCGCCATATTAATCACTCTTAATGAAGATGAAGATGTTTCTGTTACATTAATTAGGCTACGCAGCTACAGCATTCTTCTGTTATTTTTGGACGACAAGAACGACACCAGCCACAATAATGACTATTCCTAACCACTGGCTCTTAACAACATTTTCTCTGAGAAAATAGTAAGAAGCCAACGGCACAAGAGCAAATGTTAATCCTAATGCTGGGAATGCCTGACTCAGAGGAATTGTCCGCAATACCATCAGCCACAAGAGAGTCACTACCACGTAGGAGAAAAACCAAATCCAAAAATAAGGAGAACTGAGAATGTTTCTCCGTGAGTTACTGGCATCAACTTCTGGAGTATCACCTTGAAATGCATACTTTAGCGATAGCTGTCCTAGTGTACCCAGTACAACGACAAGCATTAAAATTAGCCAAGAAATGATGCTCATTTACTTTTCCTATAAATGTGTTGCCTGTAGAATTTATCTAGAATCGGATTAGACTTGTTTGCGAGTCTTCAGTGGTAGCGCCACCAAAAGAACTCCCAGAAAAATCAGTACAACTCCCACGACTCTCAGCGTGGTGATCGACTCATGAAAAAAGTAGTGCGAACCCAAAAGTATCCCAACATAATTTAAGCTAGTGAGGGGATAGGCAATACTTAGTTTGACAGAGCGCAGGGCAAATATCCAATTTACTATTCCTAAACTATAAATAGTCAGAGCGATGAATAATTGTTGAAAAAATGACCATGTAAACAATCCCTGACCTGTTCCACTCATCGTATGTTTCAACAACAATTGTCCAACAATGCCAAACCCGATACTGACAAACAAAGCTGTATATGAAATTAATTTCAGTCGGTGACTTAACGATTCAGAGTTCATATATAAGCTTTGCTGCTTGGCGTAAAGAGTCAGTGACTGCAAGTTGTGCGCTTTGAGTAAGTTCAGGAAACATCGGTAAGGATAAAACTTGTTGGCTCAATTTTTCACTGATTGGTAGTGTCCCCAGAGAATAACCTAAGTTAGCATGTACATGCTGTAAGTGCAGCGGAATTGGGTAGTACACCATCGTGCCCACCCCAAGTTCCTTCAGGATTTTTTGCACATTGTCTCGTTGTCCGTCTAACACCCGAATTGTAAACTGATTCCACACCGACTTGCTTTGTGGTACTTGTGTGGGTAAAACAATGCCACTGACATCAGTCAGTTGATGGATGTAATAATCAGCGATCGCCGCGCGGGAGGCATTCCACTGTTCAAGATATGGCAGCTTGACTAACAGAACTGCTGCTTGCAAAGTGTCTAAGCGGCTGTTGAGTCCGAGTTCAGAGTGCTGATACTTAACTTTGCCACCATGTCGGCGTAAATACTCCACACGTTCGGCCAGATCTTGATCGTTAGTAGCAATTGCGCCACCATCTCCAAAACAACCTAAATTTTTGGTCGGGAAAAAGCTAAAACATCCAACTGAACCAATTGTGCCAATCTTTTGTCCGCACCACATAGATCCGGTAGCTTGCGCACAATCTTCAATCACTTTCAAATTCTTCTCACGCGCAATTGCCATAATTGCGGTCATGTCAGTGGGACGCCCGTACAAATGCACAGGCATAATCGCCTTAGTGCGTTCCGTAATTTTAGCTGCAATTAGGTTGGGATCTAGATTGTAGGTATTTAAATCCACATCGACGAACACAGGAGTTGCGCCCACCATGCCAATCGCTTCGGTGGTGGCAATAAAAGAGAAAGGTGTGGTAATTACCTCATCCCCAGGACCGATTTTTAAAGCTCTCAAAGCTAAATGTAATGCATCAGTGCCGGAATTACAACTGATGACTTGATTGCAACCTAAATATTGCGCAAACTGTGCTTCAAATTCCTGAACTTGAGGACCCATAATATAGCGTCCACCAGCCATGACAGCACAGACATTTTTTTCAATTTCAGATGCGATCGCTTGATATTGAACCGTGGCATCAAAAGGTGGAATGTTCACACTCGTCATTCAATTCTAATAATTTTCGAGTCGCTACAATATTCATACTGTCGTGAACACGCTTGACAGACAGTTTTGCTTTCAAATTTTTCTAGCCGCAAACCACACTCACACATCCAACCTTGAAGCGTGGCGGGATTACCATAATAGAGTGCGTAATCAGGAACATCTTTGGTCACCGTCGCACCCGCACCGATAAATGCATAACGCCCAATTGTATGACCACAAACAATTGTGGCATTTGCACCAATGGTAGCTCCCTGAGATACTCTCGTTACTAAATAATCATCTATTGTATTACGAGCAAAAGCCGAACGTGGGGTTTTAATATTTGTGAATACACAGGACGGACCACAAAAAACATCATCTTCTAACACCACCCCGGCATAGATAGAGACGTTATTTTGGATTTTTACATTCCGCCCGATTTTAACCCCAGTCGCCACAAATACATTCTGTCCTATTTTACAATTTTCCCCAATGATCGCATCAGGCATAATATGGCTAAAGTGCCAGATTTGAGTTCCGGAACCAATAGTACAGGGCTGATCTACATAAGCTGATTCATGTACAAAATACTCGGACTTTTGGTCTGATAAATTAGTTATGGACAACTGGCGCCTCCTTTAAATAAACAATCTTACCAAGATTAGAGAGCGATACTTGAGCACTATCTAAAACTCTCAAAACATCAATACCATTTTTGAGAGAGGTTCGGGGCGTTTGTCTAGTTTGAACACATCTGAGAAAATGTTCGCATTCTAACTTGAGTGGTTCTCCTGCATCTATGGCGATCGCAGTCATAGCATTTTTTTTCAGGACAGTCATACCATCCACAAATGATTCTTCGTGTTCATACAATGTGAGTTTGGCATCCACACTCACATCATCAAAAACCAGCGTTCCTGATTCCCCAACTACCACCAGCCGATGTTCTTTAAAAGGATGTAGCCAACTCACAAAAATATGCGCATTGATATGAGGTTCAAAACAGAGATTCACAGTGCAAAAGTCGGAATTCTTACCCAAGTAAGCACTGCCTACCGCTTGTACAGATGTTGGCAGTCTGCCCACAAACCCGAGAATCGAACTTATATCATGAGGAGCAAAACTCCATAGCACATTCTCTTCGGTTCGGACTTTACCTAAACTTAAGCGATTTGAATAAAGATATCGTAGCTGACCAATTTTTCCGGATGCAACTATGGCGCGCAGTTTGACTAAAGCTGGATGATACTCCAACAAATGTCCCACCATCAGGATACAACCACTATTGGTAACTTTTTCACTGATTGTCAGTGCATCGGAGAGCGTCAAAGCTAACGGCTTCTCCACAAACACATCTTTACCCGCACCCAGGGTTTGGATTGCCAAAGATGCATGAGTTGCTGCTGGAGTTGCAATGACTACGGCTTTGACATCTGGCATCTCTAATACTGATTGGAAATCAGTTACGGCATCAACACCATATTCTTTTTGGTATTTAGCTTGTGTTTCTGGGCTGGCATCACACACTACTCGCAGAACACCAAGAGAGGCAAAATTTCTGACTAAATTCTTGCCCCAGTACCCACAGCCTACTACTGCCACATTTTGATCAAAGTCAGGCATTTTCATGGACGTTCTAATTTGTACTTAAGCAGCAATAGTGTTTACCGTGTTTAATCCCCGAGACGCCAACACATTCCTGGTATCGATAATGAGAGAGGAATATTCGGCGACTAATTTATAGTCCACATTATCATGATCTGTGACAATGATTACAGCATCAAATGACTGGATATTTTCTTTGGTCAACGGTAAAGATTTTAAGTTTATGTCTGGATAATGACGATGATTTGAACATGTTGGTGCATAGGGATCGTGATATGCAATATGTACTCCATGTGAGGATAAAGTGTGAATTATTTTTAGGCTCGGACTTTCTCGTTGATCGTCCACGTTCTTTTTATAAGCTACTCCTAATATGAGGATGCGCGAGTTTTTTAAAGGCTTACTGTGCTCGTTCAGTGCGAAAATCAACTTTTCTATAACATAATTAGGCATGAAAGCATTCACTTCACCTGCCAACTCAATAAATCGCAAAGGTACATCATATTCACGAGCTTTCCACGTTAAATAGAATGGATCTATTGGTATACAATGTCCCCCCCATCCGGGTCCTGGATAAAATGCTTGAAACCCAAATGGTTTGGTTTTGGCGGCTGCAATCACTTCCCAGATATCTATGCCCATTTTCTGGAAGAGAATTTTTAATTCATTTACCAGGGCAATATTGACGGCGCGGTAGATATTTTCTAAGATTTTTGTGGCTTCTGCTGTTTGAGTTGAAGAAACTGGGATGATGGTGTTAATAATTTGGTTGTAGAGTGTTTGAACCAGCGACAAACACATGGGCGT
>CAZZYE010000712.1:3971-4619 GCA_964658145.1 uncultured Stigonema sp. | reverse complement strand
GTTTCGGGCTTAATTACGCCGAATAGTGGGCAATTACTTTATCAAGGTGGAGAAATTTCCCAGTTGCGTCCCTATCAAATCGCTGGTTTAGGTATCGCCCGAACATTCCAAAATATTCGCTTGTTTGGTGAACTATCGGCGTTAGAAAATGTTATCATAGGGCGTCATTTACATACTAAGAGTGGTACGATCAAAGGAGTTTTGGGAATACCACCAGCTGCCCAAGAGGAACACAAAAGTCAGCAGAAAGCTTTAGAGTTATTGGATCTTGTTGGCTTGGGCGATCGCATGACCGAAAAAGCTACAAACTTCCCTTACGGCGACCAACGACGCTTGGAAATTGCTCGCGCCCTCGCCCTAGAACCGCAAATCTTGCTTCTTGATGAACCCGCTGCAGGGATGAACGATCGTGAAAAACAGCAGCTAAGTTTATTTATCCGCAACCTGCTTTGTCGCTTCAATTTAACGATAATTCTGATTGAACATCATGTGCCTTTGGTTATGGGGTTGTGCGATCGCATTGCTGTCTTAGATTTTGGTCAATTAATTGCTTTGGGTGAACCATCTGTTGTCAAAAATGACCCGGCTGTAATTGAGGCGTATTTGGGAAATGAATAATGGGGAGTTGTTAGTTGTTGGTTGTTGGTT
>CAZZYE010000712.1:2703-3961 GCA_964658145.1 uncultured Stigonema sp. | reverse complement strand
AAGTAGAAGATTATTTAAACTAATACATGTTTTTAATTAATTAAAATAAAGATGAACGCTGATAATTTGATGATTTTAGAGATGAAAGACATTGATGTTAACTATGGTGGTATTGAAGCTCTAAAGAATATTAATTTGACGGTTAAAAAAGGTGAGGTGGTTACTCTGATTGGTGCTAATGGTGCTGGCAAAAGTACTACTCTCCGCGCTATCTCTAAAATAGTTAATGCTACTCGTGGTGAAATTATCTACAATGGACGTAACATTATTCGTCGTCAACCGCACGAAGTTGTGCAAATGGGTATTGCTCATTGTCCTGAAGGGCGGAGAGTTTTAGCGCGGCAAACTGTTTTTGACAACTTACTATTAGGTGCTTATATTCGCTCTGATAAAACAGAGGTGAAAGCCGATATTGTTCGCCAATTCGAGATATTTCCACGTTTGGCTCAAAGGCGCAATCAATTAGCAGGAACTCTCAGCGGTGGCGAACAACAAATGTTGGCGATCGCTCGTGCTTTAATGAGTAGACCTAAACTTTTGCTGTTAGATGAGCCTAGTTTGGGTTTAGCACCTGTGATAGTTCGGGAAATTTTTGCAATCATTGGAAACCTGCGGACTACAGGCGTGACTATTCTTCTGGTTGAACAAAACGCTAACCTTGCTCTACAAATTGCTAATCGTGGGTATGTGCTGGAAACTGGTTGTATTACTTTAGCAGGTGCAGCGTCGGAATTAATTAACGATCAACGAGTGAAAAAGGCTTATTTGGGGTAAGCATTCAGCCGTCAGCTATCAGCTATCAGCATTCCTTAGGGTATTGGTGGATGCGCGTTGTTTCTTCTTCACGCCAGGTACAATACATGCTGACCGCTGACTGCTAATAGCTGAATGCTTACTATTTGGGATAGTTATAATAATCTCACGCCTCCACGTCTCGCTGCGAAGAAAGGCGCAAGAAAAAACAATTTAGAAAGAGGAGTTTAGTTATGTCGTCTACAGCGATCGCTACTGTGATTACAACGATCGAGTCTTTACCCGAAGCTCAGCAAAACTTGGTTATAGAAGATCTGCGAGAGTATATTGAAGACATACAAGACGAGTTGCAATGGGATAAGTCATTTCAGAAAACTCAACAGCAGCTGATTGCCGCCGCCCAAAAAGCCAAACAGGAAATAACGGAAGGACAATCACAGCCACTGGATTACAACCAGTTTCGAGACGCACCGATCTAGAAAAAATACGTCCGCAACAAAACCCC
>CAZZYE010000712.1:0-2693 GCA_964658145.1 uncultured Stigonema sp. | reverse complement strand
TGTTCCCTGTTCCCTGTTGCCTGTTCCCTCTTAATTTATACCAATGCTTTTAGCAACGCCTGAAGCTTGAGTTGAACTTCTGCAAGTTCTTTGTCAGGATCGGAACCAGCGACGATCCCAGCACCTGCGTAAAGTCTGGCGCGATCGCCATCGATCAGCGCCGAACGAATTCCCACAATAAACTCGCAGTTACCGTTCGAGTCTACCCAACCTAACGGCGCCGCATACAAACCCCTATCAAAGCTTTCGTAACGACGAATTTCTCTACAAGCAACATCTCGTGCTGCACCAGCAACCGCTGGTGTAGGATGCAGTTGGGCAACAATTTTTAAGGGATGGACGTTGGGAGGAACTATGGCGCTAATTGGAGTCCACAAATGCTGGATATTAGATAGCTGTCGCAAGCGAGGTGCTAAGATTTGGGGTGATAGACCTAGCTGAGATAAACTGTGATTAATGAAATCAATCACCAACGAATGTTCGTGCCTTTCTTTATCACTATTCACTAAGAGATTGGCATTGGCGGCATCTTCATCGGGTGTTTTACCCCGTGGTGCAGAACCTGCCAAAGCATCGGTGATTAACTGTTGATTGTGAATACTGATTAAACGTTCTGGACTTGCGCCAATAAAGTTTTGTCCCTTACCGTTACTTAAAGAAAATATATAACAATTAGGATGTAGTTGTCGCAGATTGTTTAAAGATTTAAATAAGTTAAAATAAGTCTTTGACTTGACATCTAATACATCTGCGAGAACAACTTTACTTAAATGACTAGACCGAATAGTTTCTAAAGCTGACAAAACTGAAAGTTTAAACTTTTCAGGATTAGCAACAGATTTTTTCCTAAATTTAGCCGGAGAACAATCAAAATGTGGGGAGTAATATCCTAAAGAATGAATTACTTCAATTTTTTTACATAAATTATGCAAAATACTCTGAATATTTACTTCGGCATTGATAATTGTATTCGCAACTAATGTGCAGCGCTCATCTTTAACACCTACTTGCCAACGAGGCAGAAAAACTGTAGCTGCTGGAAATGGGTCATCGGCTTGGTTATTTTTATCAAAAAAACTAAAGCCACAAAAAAACTGTGGACCGGAAAAAGGTAAATTTGTTTTAGAAAAAGAAGTTATTTTGTGAAGACACTCTTGGATAAACTCTTCAGATTTAATGAAACGGTCTTTCGCGGCAATTTGTAATTTTTCTACAGCACCAAGAGCAGCGATCGCTTCTTTTTTGCTTTTATTCTCCCAGTAGAAATTTAGTTGATTTGGTTGTGCCAGTTTATCAAGTACTACCAAAGGGTCAACTCTGTCAATCTCCAGCGAAATACTGACAATTTGCGTAAAGTTACTTTTTATGCCATTTCGTTGCTCCAAAAGAAATTGATAGATTTCCCTATTATATACAATGAAGTCCGCAGGACAAGGTGAAACTGTCATGGATCTCAAAATAGTAAATTTTTTTGAAGTTATCTTCCTAAACAGTGTTAAATCGTGGTCGTATTTCTACAGGTAGCACAAAGAGCCGTCTTTTCACCAGAGTAGGGCTAGGCAATACCCTAGATGACATTGCCCAGTTTTGGGCTGGAATTTGAGGGGAAGGAATGACCACAGCCAGGTTAACTTGGTATATTGCAGCTTATAACTCCTAGATCGTACACACAAAGCGGATTTCTGGAATGTGTTGCTTAAATCAGGTGGATTTCAAAACCATAAGGTACGGCATCAAAAGTTGCTGACAAATTATAATCTTGAATGATGACTACAAAGCTGATTTCATACCCCAATAATAAGTTATGGATGGCGGCAATTAAACCGCCAATGTACAGCGTTGCCATCATGCCCATCTGGGTAGGAACGGCTGTAGCTTTTGCGGAAACTAAGATTTTTAATGGAGCAGTATTTTCAACTTTTTTAGCTGCGGCGATTTTAATTCTAGCTTGGGAAAATCTCAGTAATGATGTCTTTGATTCAGAAACAGGGATTGATAAAAATAAACAACATTCTTTAGTGAATTTGACAGGGGATAAACTATTAATATTTTGGTTAGGAAACTTGTTTTTATGTTTGGGTTTGCTGGGAATACTGGCGATCGCCTGGTGGCAACAAGACCTAACCGTGATTGGGATAATTGTGTTGTGCTGTGCCTTGGGCTACGTTTACCAAGGACCACCCTTTCGTTTAGGATACCAAGGTTTAGGAGAGATAATTTGCTTTTTTGCCTTTGGTCCCCTGGCAGTGGCAGCAGCATACTACAGTCAAACCCAAACTTGGTCAATGACCAGTTTAGCAGCCTCGGTGATTGTCGGAATTCCCACGAGTTTAATTTTGTTTTGCTCCCACTTTCACCAGGTTAAGGATGACATAGCAGCCGGAAAGCGATCGCCTATCGTCCGTATGGGAACGCAAAAAGCAGCCCAACTCCTTTATTGGGTTACTGGCAGCATTTATGCCCTAACTGCAGTGTTTGTCCTATGTTCCATTTTCCCAGTGTGGACTTTACTGAGTTGGGCAAGTTTACCCTTCGCCCGAAAGTTATGCCGCCACGTCCAGCAATATCATAACCAGCCAGAAAAAGTCAGTAACTGTAAATTCATTGCCGTAGCCCTGCATTTTTGTAGTTGCTTACTGTTCGGTTTAGGATTCCTGCTTTAAACCGTTCATGGCTAATGGCTAATGGCTCAT
>CAZZYE010000711.1:3335-4620 GCA_964658145.1 uncultured Stigonema sp. | reverse complement strand
TTAGCCATTAGCTATTAGCAGTCTTCAGCCTAAGTCCTGTTAGCGTAAATTTAAAAACTAGATATGCGTGATTTGTTTCGTGGTTATTACAAGCCTTCATCTGAAGAATTAGCTGAAATTTGGAAAAATTGTATTTTTTCTTTTGATGCGAATATTTTACTGAATATTTATTGTTATACCCCGGAAACGAGAAAGAGATTTTTTGACATTCTTAATCGCCTAAAGGAGCGAATTTGGATACCTTATCAAGTGGCTTATGAGTACCAAAAAAATCGCACATATGTTATAACAAAATCCTTAAAAGCATATGAATACATTGATAGAATTTTAGCCCAAAAGTTTCAGGGATTAAGATCGGAGATCATTCAGGAGTATAAGCAACACCCATTTATCAATATTCAGCAAATTTTGTTAGATATTGAGAAGGTAATGGAAGAAGTTAAATCTCAAGTCAAGATAGCCCAGACCCATCATCCTAATTATCTCGAAAATGACGAACTTCGAGAAGAGTTATCTGATTTGCTGGAGGGGAAAGTTGGTCAGCCTTACTCTGAAGAAGAACTAGAAAATATTTACCAAAAAGCCGAAAAGCGGTTCAGCTATAAAAAGCCTCCAGGATATAAAGATGATCAGAAGCCGGTTCCCAGAAGATACGGAGATGTTGTCCTTTGGTTTCAGTTAATTGATTATGCCAGAGTTCAGCAAAAGCCGTTAATATTTGTAACTGATGATAATAAAGAAGATTGGTGGATAAAGTATAAAGGAGAAAGTCTGGAGCCAAGACCTGATTTAATTCAAGAAATTTTAACTGAGGTAGGAGGAGAAAAATTTCAATTTTATATGTATCACAGCGACCAATTTCTGGACTATGCTGAGAAGTTCCTTGGTCTACCGAGTCAGCCTGAAGCGGTTAAAGAAGCTAGAGAAATAATACTTCAAAATTCACTAGACAAGCGCATCCCAGTTGAGTCTGATTATCTGCGTAGTGTCGGGTATGATTCTTCAATTCAAGTTCTAGAAATTGAGTTTCAAAAGGGAGAAGTTTACCAGTATCAAGACGTTCCTACTGCAGTTTACGCAGAGTTAATGAATGCCAAATCACATGGCAAGTATTTCAACGCCAATATTAAGGATGTTTATCCTTATAGAAAGCTAAGTTAGTAAGCATTCAGCCATCAGCCATCAGCAAATAGCTGACTCTTATTTCCGCTATCTGTCTATCCAACCAACAACCCACAACTAACAACCAACAGTTGGTATTCTAACTCTCAAGGCATTCTCTTCA
>CAZZYE010000711.1:0-3325 GCA_964658145.1 uncultured Stigonema sp. | reverse complement strand
CAACCAACAAATCAGTGTTTAATTTCCAAATTTAGGATGTAGCATCCCAGTTGAACTTTTCCTGCCCACAATTCGTATTCCAGCCGTAAATGCTCTGGTAATGAGTGACCGTTGAGCTTCAAACTCCGAGTAAAATTGCGTAGGCGAATAGGGTCGTAAGGTTGCAACGGCTCTGTTGGCAACCAATAACGACTAACTCCATAAACGCCCTGTTCCCAGAAGTGACGGTAACTCAACTGGGCGTTACCTTGCATGGTCATGATCACCCGGTAGGAGGAAATTTCCAGCCATAAGATCCTCGGACCATTAGGGACATGAGTTTCTTGGTGTGGACGCCCATCCGGCTTATTGGAGACGCGGGGATCTTCTTGACTTAGGGGGTTAGCCACTTCGCTGCTTTTAACAGGTGGTGCTGTCAACAGTAAATGAAACCGATCCTTGTCTTTTTGATACAGTGTTGCAGCGGTTTCTAGAACAGACCAAACTGGCAGGTCTGTGGAAATCAGCGATAGTAACACGGGCTTGCGGTGATGAGTCAGCATGGGAGCGCAGCTATGAAATAAAATAAATACTGATAGAGCTAGTAGGTCAGGTAACACGGTAGGATACTAGCGCAGTCTACACGCCAGTTTATCCTAATGTCGGCTTCTGTTATAACCGTAGAAACCAAAGACAATAGTTCTCAAAACTTAATTATTCAGCGACCCTCCTCCGGATTATCTTTACAAGGTCGTATCCGGGTTCCAGGTGATAAATCTATCTCTCATAGGGCTTTGATGTTGGGCGCTATAGCCCAAGGCGAAACCCAAATCCAAGGACTACTCTTAGGAGAAGACCCCCGCAGTACAGCGAGTTGTTTTCAAGCTATGGGGGCAGAAATTTCGGAACTGAATACAGAATTAGTGTACGTCAAAGGAATTGGTCTGGGGAATTTACAAGAACCACCTGATGTGTTGAATGCTGGTAACTCTGGTACAACTTTGCGACTCATGCTAGGACTTTTGGCATCTCATGCTGAGCGATTTTTTACGATTACGGGGGACAATTCCTTGCGATCGCGTCCTATGTCCCGTGTTATCAAACCTTTACAACAAATGGGAGCACACATTTGGGGACGAAAAGGCAGTACACTCGCACCCTTAGCAGTTCAAGGACAATCTCTTAAACCAATTCACTACAATTCTCCCATCGCCTCCGCTCAAGTTAAATCCTGTATTCTGCTTGCGGGTTTAACAGTTGAGGGACAAACTACCATTACCGAACCTGCCCTATCCCGCGACCATAGCGAACGCATGCTACGGGCGTTTGGAGCTAAACTGGTGACAGACCCAGAAACCAACAGCGTTACTATTACAGGTCCGGCTCAACTTTTCGGGCAAAAAGTGATTGTACCTGGGGATATCAGTTCAGCTGCCTTTTGGTTGGTTGCTGGGGCAATTGTACCAGATTCTGAACTAGTGATTGAAAATGTGGGTGTTAATCCCACCCGCACTGGCATTTTGGATGCCTTAGCAATGATGGGAGCAGATATTCAGCAAGAAAATCAGCGTGAAGTTGCTGGAGAACCAGTAGCTGATTTACGGGTGCGTTCCAGTCGTTTGCAAAGTTGTACGATCGCTGGGGAGGACTTAATACCCAGGATGATTGATGAAATTCCAATTATGGCGGTGGCGGCGATTTTTGCCCAAGGAACGACAATTATTCGGGATGCAGCTGAGTTGCGAGTCAAAGAAAGCGATCGCATTGCTGTTATGGTGCAGCAACTTAATCAAATGGGGGCGCAAGTAAGCGAATTACCTGATGGTATGGAAATTACTGGCGGTACTCCCTTAACTGGTACTGATGTGGATAGTCATACAGACCATCGCATTGCCATGAGTTTAGCAATTGCTGCTCTCAACGCCAATGGTACTACCACAATTCATCGGGCGGAAGCAGCCTCTGTATCTTACCCAACATTTAACGCTACGCTACAGCGAATTTGCGAGTGAGTTCTTTGCTCTAGTTCCCAGGCTCAGCCTGGGAATGCACTTTAGGAGGCTCTGCCTCCCAGTGTTAGGATAATGTACATCGACCTCAGCCGCAAGAGAAAGCAGAATCAGCGCCATTTGCTCTAGAGAAAATGCCTCAAATAGTTGCCAATTATCTGCTGGAATTGCAATCATCATTCCGCGATATGTAGCTTGAATCTCGTCAACCAAAGAGAAATCCGACAAGCCTGCGTCAATTTTACCGACTCCATGTACGCTTCCCAATGCGGCTTTTAGAGTGAATAACAAGTATGAGTTAGGTCAGTACCACAATAAGGGGCGTGGTGACATCACTAAGGTAATTAGCTGGTAAAGTAAATCGAACCCGCATTAATTACGGGTTCCCAAACATCTAAACCAGACTAGTTATTATTTGCTTTTATCAACCTACAAAGTTAAATTAATTACCGTATTTGCGAGTTGTTTAAAGGTTCTGTGAAAATTTTCACGATTTTGTTTCATGGTAGTTAATACAACCCCTTGTCGTTCAATTTGAGCGTCTGATAAAGCAAACACAGGTGTGTTATGCTTTTGAGATTGGGCTATCAGTGTGTTAAAGTCTGCTATGTTCGCCAAGTTATAAGGTGTATCACCTGGATTAGAAGCGTTAAAATCTGCCCTAGATATTATCATTTGATTTGCTGACAACTTAGGAATTAGTTGTTGATCAACAGTTGACTTAATCCTATCAATCCAATGTAAAAAAGAAGCGGCAGGTTCTCCCTCTCGTGGACGGAAGCGTTGAGAAATAATTCCCAAGAATTTGGGAGGTGTAGAAGGGAATGGATAAGCAAGATTGGGGCTACGGAATAAATTTACTGTTATATTCCATCGAGGAATAACTCTTGATAATGAGCGAATAGCTTGTTCACAATAGTAATCAGGGAAAGTTGGAACAATAAAATAGTCACTCCCCATTAAAAAGCATTGATTTAATGCTCCAACACTAGGACTCATGTCAATTAATACAATATCTATATCTTTTGCTTTTGCAGTCAACCTAATAAGGTGACTCACTGAACCAGGCAAATTTTGTAAAGCAGGTATAGCCGCACCTGTTGTAAGTGATACAGCTAATTGTGCTTCGTTTTCTGCTAAATCTAAATGACCAGCTAATAAGAAAAGCCCTTTTTTCGAGGTTGGTACAATATCCGCTGGCTCTAATGGTTTTTGTTGCCCCATAAATGTTGGTTCTAGGCAGGTGTTTAAGTTGGAGCGTGAGTGATGTGCGTAAAAAGATTCGTAACCGTTCAGGGGGGGTAGGAGTGCGATCGCGCTCAGATAGGGATCAACAG
>CAZZYE010000710.1:0-4624 GCA_964658145.1 uncultured Stigonema sp. | reverse complement strand
GCAAATAGCGATCGGGATTTTGTCCACTGGTTTGCTGAATTTGATCGCGTAAATTAACAACTAAGACTTCCAGCAGATTTTGCCAGTGGGATAGCTGCGTGTCAGTCGAGAGTTTGCGCGTCACCAACCAAGCACCGATGCCTAACACTAGCATGATCATCCATGTGAAGACCAAAGTGGCATTAATCGTCACAAATCCCCAATGCCCAAACACGATCTGATCTGGACTAATGTTCATTCAGTCTCCTTGGCAATTTCTGCTGCAACTTGTTAATAATGTGATTGCGTACCCAAATGAAAGCGCCTAAGCAAACGAGCAGATGCCAAATTGCGTTCTCTTTGGCGATCGCTAGCACTAAAGCAAATCCTGCTCCCAAGATCGCTAGCCGTCTAAAAAAGCTGCCTAACGTTAATAGAATTGGGTTTTGGGCTTTTGGTAATTTCTGCACCGTCATCCACAAGCCACGAAAGTAGAGATTTCCCAGCAAAATTCCTAACACTAAAGTAACAGGTAAAAAGAAGAGGCTGTTCATGTTAAATCTCCTAAGAGGCTGTTTGATGAAGTTAGGACAGCAATTCTAAATTTAAGAATTGACAAGGAATTCAGAGCTTGGGGACAAACTATGGTTCAAATAGATTTGACAAGTCGCTTCCAAATATGACCAAAATCTAAAATTAATTATCCGCTACACCCAAAAGCAAACCACATTAAGGGTTTGCGATTAATTTAGTGCCATTCTGCTCTACAACATCCCTCATTGATTGAATGCCTTCTTGTTTTCCTTGTTCGCTTTTCTTATCCTGGTGTGCGTGTTCCTGCCCCAATCCCATAGTCAAGGCTGTCATCCCAGCAAGACCCCCTAGTTGCATGGTTTCTACGGCTGTGCTGGGTACAATGACGATCGTGGCATTGTCCTTCAAACCCTCATAAAGCATATTCATAGCCCTCAAATGCAGAGCCACAGGGTTGTTGATATAGGTCTTAGCCGCTTCCCCAAACTTCTCCGCCACCTGTCGCTCTGAATCTCCGAGAATCACGCGTGCCTGACGTTCTCTTTCCGCTTGAGCCTGCATCGACATCGCATCCTCCAAAGCCGAGGGAATCAGTACATCCTTAACTTCCACCGAGATAACATTGATGCCCCATGACTCAGTGCGCTCGTCAATGATTTTCTGCAAATCCTTACTGATTTTCTCCCTGCCTTCCAGCATATCCGAGAGCATGGTCTTGCCGATGACATCCCGCAGAGCCGTTTGGGAGGCCCAACTAATAGCAGTTTTATAGTCCGCGACATCCAGGGCTGCTTTCTTAGGATCTACAACCTTCCAAAACAGAACTGCATCTACGTCAACCGGCACCGTATCCTTAGTCAGAGTCTTTTCCGCCTGGAAAGAAGAGGTGAGCACGCGAGTGTCAATCCAGTAAGGTATCGTGTCGATGATCGGAATAATGAAAACGAGTCCTGGTCCCTTGAGAGCGAGGAATTTTCCTAACCGCAATACCACCAATCTTTCCCACTCATTCGCCACCTTAATAGCGCTCAAAAGAGTTAAAGCTAACACACCTCCAACACCAAGAATTACGATTAAAAGAAATAATGAGCTAGTAGTATAATGCGGGACGGAGTTTCCCATAAATAAGGCCGAATCTCCCGTGCTTTGGGACGTACTCCCTATAAGCTTTCCCGCTTTAAGTTGATAGCCAAATAATGGATAAGAGCTGATTGTTCTCATTTCAATTACCTCGATGAGTTAGACACTTGAATTTGATAACCATGATTTGTTTTTCCTGAACTAGCTTCTCAATTTGCAATCCTCCATGCAAAAATTAATCATCTCTGCCACAGGATTCGTGTCTCTTCCATTGGAATCGCAACGCCGTCGCAGTGTGGTATAATACGCGCCGTATAGTCTGTGGCTGGGCGTGTTGCGGATACCTGCGTGTTAAAGATGTAACCGTTTCCCGTGGTTAATGGCTGACCGTGCGTCATTTACCGAGTGTTTCCAATTGTTTCAGAGGATTGTCTTTCATGCCTTCTTAATTATTATTAAGCGCTAATAATGTTGCTGCTTCAGCGGAGAGAGTCATGGATATGCGGGATGGAGTTAGTCTCGGTTAAAGGATTGTGGTCTTTATTTCTGACTCTCAAGCATTTCTTTTGCTAGCAAAAGTTCCTGGCGTTTTGCTTCGCTGACCTTGGGATATTTGAGATTGAGTGCCTTCAATTGGGCATAAATGATGCCTGCTACCACAAGGCGAGTAAACCATTTATGATCTGCTGGGATCACATACCAGGGTGCCCATTCTGTGCTGGTGTGATTAAACATTTCTTCATAGGCAACCATATAGTCGTGCCAAAACGTGCGCTCTCCCGCATCATTAACAGAGAACTTCCAGTTTTTCTCAGGAAGTTCAATCCGTTCTAGAAAGCGTTTTCTTTGCTCTTCTTTAGACACATTCAGGAAAAACTTGAGGATGATAGTCCCGTTGCTGCTCAGATATTTTTCAAAGTTGTTGATTTCCTCAAAGCGATGTTGCCAAATATGCTTATCGATCAAGTAAGGCGGAATTTGTCGCTGCTCCAAAATTTCTGGATGAACTCGTGTTACTAAGATTTCTTCATAATAAGAGCGATTAAAAATGCCAATTTGTCCTCGTTCTGGTAAAGCTCGGTAACATCGCCATAAATAGTCATGATCCAACTCTTCCCCAGCAGGAACTTTAAAACTATGCACCTGACAGCCTTGAGGATTGATACCCGACATCACGTGTTTGATGGTACTGTCTTTACCAGCGGTATCCATTGCCTGGAAAATAATGAGCAAAGCATAAGTATCTTGGGCATAAAGCATATCCTGATATTTTGCTAAAGCTTCAATACTTTCCTGTAATTCACTTTCAGCTTCAGACTTCTTCAGATAATGGGCTTTGTAAGCTGGGTCATGGTCTTTGGCAAGGGAAATTCTCTGCCTTGGTGAAACAATAAAGGGACGAATCAAATCATCAAGTTTTTTGAGCGGAAATGGGTTCAATGATGAATCATCGTGGCTATGTTTATCGGTCATACGTTTAACGCTCCACTGTCTAAGGTCAATGGCACTGAAATCTGGCTTTCCCGTAGCGCCGAATCAGAGCATTGGTTGAACTATCGTGCTTGAGTGGATACTTCTCCTCGGTCTCAAGTTCAGGAATGATCCGCGCAGCAAGCACCTTCCCCAATTCGACCCGTGAACCCCAGGCACAACGTCCTCGCCGTCCACGACGATAGTTTGCCCTTTGGGGGCACACAGGGCGACGTGCAGAACTGCTCGCTTTTCTGTGACGTTGATTTTGTCCCCGCGAAACATAGCATCAATGCGCGATCGCAGACCAGACTCCGCCGCCAATTGCAGTAAGAGCGTCAGCGTCTCATCGGTGATCCGGTGCTTTGAATAGTCGAAGTAGATGCCTGCTGCCTCAGTTGTC
This sequence comes from uncultured Stigonema sp., assembly GCA_964658145.1. Taxonomy (GTDB): domain Bacteria; phylum Cyanobacteriota; class Cyanobacteriia; order Cyanobacteriales; family Nostocaceae; genus Stigonema. The sequence continues at coordinate 1,158 of CAZZYE010000710.1, read as the reverse complement.
ATGCCCTGAAAGTTTCTCCCTGTTGCCTGTTAAGAGTTCCTTTTCATCTCAATTCCAATGCCGCTACTTTCTCAAGACGTCGCTTGAAACGTTCATCTCGCTGGAAATGAGCACGCAGAAATGTCTGAACCAATTCCCAGGATTCGGCATATCCGGTCACTTGTCCGCCCAGACATATCACGTTCATGTCGTCATCCTCCACCCCCTGATGAGCGGAGAATGAATCCGCGATTAACGCCGCCCGCACGCCTGCTACTTTGTTGGCAGCAACACTTGCTCCTACCCCACTGCCGCAAATGGCCAAACCGCGAACGATTGTGCCCTTCGCCACCGCCTGGGCTAGTGGTACCACAAAATCCGGGTAGTCATCTCCTTTAACCAACTCATAAGCACCAAAATCCTCAACCTCGTAGCCAGCGTCTTTAAGAGCAGCCGTCAGTTGCGCTTTCAACTCAAACCCACCATGATCTGCCGCAATACCAATGTGCATTATTTCCCCCCCAAGCTGACGAGCGGTTTCTCTTTCAGTGTTCCACCCGAACTCCACTTCCAGTTGCGGATTTCCGGCAAGTCTTCGCCGTGCTTGTCGATGTAATGCTTATGCTCAATCAGCTTGTCCTGCATCATCTGCTTTAGATACGCTCCCTTACTACCCAAATGCGGCAAGCGATCCACCACATCTTGCACCAGATGAAAGCGGTCCAGGTCATTCTGCACCCTCATGTCAAAGGCCGTCGTGATCGTGCCCTCTTCCTTGTAGCCTCGGACGTGGAGGTTGCGATTGGTCCGGCGGTAAGTCAGTTGGTGGACTAGCGATGGGTATCCATGGAAGCCAAAGATGATGTGCTTGTCTAGAGTGAACAGAGAATCGTAATCCCTTTCGCTCAATCCGTGCGGATGCTCGCTCTCCGACTGCAGCTTCATCAGATCGACGACATTGATCACCCGGATTTTCAGATCCGGCAGATGTTCGCGAAGAATGGAGACGGCGGACAGGATCTCCAGCGTGGGCGTATCTCCGCAACAGGCCATGACCACGTCCGGTTCGGCATCTTGATCGTTGCTGGCCCATTGCCAGATGCCGATCCCTTCCGTGCAATGCACGACCGCCGCGTCCATGGTCAGCCATTGCGGGAGCGCGTGTTTGCCAGCTACCAC
>CAZZYE010000709.1:0-4631 GCA_964658145.1 uncultured Stigonema sp. | reverse complement strand
ACCTTTATGTAGCAAGTTAGCAATTTCGGAGTGACAGTGATCTGTTAGTTCCCCGACAACTGTTTTTGCTCCCCGACCGTGGTATTTTTCCTGATGTTGGGGCTTAATCCAATAGGGACGCCCAATGAAAACGGCTACTCGACTATACATTACCAAAGGATGCCAACCTGATTGATTAAATAAAGGCTCTGAAGGATCAAAAAAACTTAAAAGTTTTAGAGGTACGGCGGATGTGTTAACTTCTTCAAGGGAGGCAATTGCGATCGGCAAAATTGCTAAATCCTGTACAGAAGCTCGCAATGCCAAATGGGCAAATCCCCGGTGAAATTCCCCCACTTGGTTAGGCTGGGTAATTTTTACCATTGGTTGAGTTCCTTCAGGAAACACCCCCACCACCTGTTTTGATTGTAAAAGCGTTTGTGACTGAGCAAAAAAGCTTTGCTTGCGCCCAGCAGTTGCTTCCAAAGGAAAGCATCCCAATTGTCCGGTGACAATCTCCCGCATGACTGGCACTTGCCCCATGTAGTGATGGCAAGCAAAACGAATCGGACGCGATATCGCTGCCATAAGAATCGGTGCATCCATAAAGCTGCGGTGATTGCTTACTATCAACACACTACCATCCTGGGGAATGCGATCCTCATAATAGAGAAACATTTTCATTGACAGCGCCGCCAGTAAGTAGCGAGAAATCTCCAGGGGGCTATTTACTCTCATGCCTTTTGAATATAAATTTTTACCAAATATCCCAGTGTATCTTCATCCAGTTTTTACATTCCTGACCTAGGAGACGACTGCCCTGAGGTAGAAATGTGGGTTCTATAAAGCTAGCAAAATTCAGAATGCAAGTAGGGATTCTTTATTGTTCTACAATCCCAAATTGGATAAATTTGCTAGTATTAGGGTGATGCTTGAAAAATTGGTAGTTATACTATATAATAACGGGGTTTTGTCGAGCCTAGTAAGATTGAAAACAGTCTTAACAAGTTATTTTTATTTTGTGTGAATCTAGTGGATAAAAAAGAATTGACATTTGCTCTGACGACCCCCCTATATTATGTAAACGATTTACCCCACATTGGCAGTGCTTACACAACAATGGCAGCAGATGTGGTGGCACGGTTTCAAAGACTTTTGGGACATTCGGTACTGCTGATTACAGGTACAGATGAGCATGGACAAAAAATTCAGCGGACAGCCGAAAGCAAAGGGCTTAATCCTCAAAGCTTTAGCGATGAAATGTCGGTTGGTTTCGTCTCTCTGTGGCAGTTGCTAAACATTGAATACGATCGCTTTATTCGGACTACAGATCGTCGGCATGAAGCGATCGTCAAAGAATTCTTCCAGCGAGTATGGGAAAGTGGTGACATCTACCAGGGACAACAACAAGGCTGGTACTGTGTCTCCTGTGAAGAATTTAAAGAGGAACGGGAACTACTAGAGGGACACCGTTGTTCCATCCACACGAACAAAGAAGTCGAGTGGCGAGACGAGCAAAACTACTTTTTCCGCTTATCTAAATATCAATCTCAATTGCAAGCACTGTACAAATCTAGACCTGATTTTATCCAGCCTGAAAGTCGTCGTAATGAAGTCCTCAACTTTGTGAATCAGGGGTTGCAGGACTTTTCTATTTCGCGGGTGAATCTGGAATGGGGTTTTCCCATACCAGTTAATCCCAAGCACACTATTTATGTCTGGTTTGATGCGCTGCTGGGCTATGTTACAGCATTGCTAGAACCAGATGAAGAACCAACTTTAGAAAATGCTCTAGCGAAATGGTGGCCAATCAACCTGCACTTAATTGGTAAGGATATCCTGCGCTTCCATGCAGTTTATTGGCCTGCAATGCTGATGTCAGCTGACTTACCTCTGCCTCTTCGAGTATTTGGGCATGGCTTTTTAACTAAAGATGGTCAGAAGATGGGTAAAAGTCTGGGTAACACCCTTGACCCCATATCGCTCATTAAGTGCTATGGTGCAGATGCCGTTCGTTATTACTTCCTTAAGGAAATCGAGTTTGGCAAGGATGGCGATTTTAATGAAAGTAGATTCATCAATGTTGTGAATGCAGATTTGGCAAATGATTTAGGCAATTTGCTAAACCGCACTTTAGGCATGGTGAAAAGATACTGCGCTGGGAATTTGCCGCAAATCACAAATGAAGATATTCCTTTTGAGCATCCTTTGAAATCCATTGGTTTACGTCTAGGGGAACAGGTAAAAAATGCTTATGAAGCGCTAGCTTTCAATCAAGCTTGTGAGGCTGTCCTATTGCTAGTGCAAGCCAGCAATAAGTTTATTGATGAGCAAGCTCCTTGGTCATTGTATAAAAAAGGACAGCAGCAAGTGGTGGAACAAGTATTGTATGCAGTTCTAGAATCAGTGAGACTAGCAGCTTATCTCCTGTCTCCAGTTATTCCCAATATCAGTAGCGATATTTACCAGCAACTGGGCTTCGGAATAGATTTTAACGCTCAAATACAAACTTCAATTATCGCTCCTTTTGCAATTCATGGTACATGGGGAGTACTCAGCAGTCAACAAAAGTTGGGTGAACCCCGTCCAATCTTTAAGCGAATAGAACCGCCTGAAAACCATTAGTCCTTTCAAAGTCTGTTTTTTTAAATTTGTCAGGGCTGAATTTATTAGCCCTGAAAGATTATCATAAGCTGCTCTAAGGTGCATGTACACTTAGAAGACAAATAACAATTATTACACGATAAAAAATGAGGTATGACAAGAATGTTGAATAATTTGGACAACGACTCAATCTTTACGCCAGAACAAGTTTTGGAAAATCGGGGTCGTGTCGCCATATTTATAGATGGCTCAAATTTATTTTATGCGGCGCTACAATTAGGAATCGAAATTGATTATACTAAGCTATTATGCCGCCTAACAGGGGGGTCTAGGCTGCTACGTGCTTTCTTCTACACAGGCGTAGACCGGACTAACGAGAAGCAACAGGGTTTTCTGCTGTGGATGCGCCGCAACGGCTATCGAGTTATCGCCAAGGATTTAGTACAACTGCCAGACGGCTCAAAAAAAGCCAATTTGGATGTAGAAATTGCAGTGGATATGATGGCTTTAGTAGATTCCTATGATACAGCAGTTTTAGTGAGTGGCGATGGCGATTTGGCATATGCGGTTAACTCGGTTAGCTATCGCGGTGTGCGGGTAGAGGTGGTTAGTTTGCGAGCAATGACAAGCGACAGCTTAATCAATGTTTCCGATCGCTATATTGACTTAGAAGCTATCAAAGAAGATATCCAAAAAACTCCTCGCCAAAGTTACCCATATAGACCATTGTCTGGTATTAGTTTTTTAGAAGAGCCAAGACAAACCGATAGTCATCTGGAAATTCAAGAGTGATGAAGCAGCCGGAGAGAGAACGGGGGATGAGGGAGATGAGGAGGATGATTCGGAAGTTACCTGCTTCCTTATCTCCGTCATCTTCCTTATCTCCTCATTTCCACATCTCCCTCATCCCCATCATCTCCCTAATTGTTATCGGGCTGATTTCCTGTGGAAATCAAACCCATACGGCGAATAAATCAAGAGTCAAGAGTATATCTCCCCAAGAAGTGGACAGCAATTTGAATTTCTTTGATGTCACTTTAGAACAGGCAGATGAAGTGGGAAGACCTATTTGGAAAGTTAAAGCTAAAAAGGCAAAATACACCAAAGAAAAACAAATTGGTAAGGCTGAAAATCCATATGGTGAATTATACCAAGATGGCAAAGTAGTTTACCAAGTACAAGGACAACAGGCAGATATTAAGGAGGATGGTAAGGAACTTTTTCTTAAGGGAAACATTATTGCCACAGACCCTCACAATGGTATTGTATTGCGAGGTAATGAATTGGAATGGCGACCTAAAGAAGATTTGTTAATTGTCCGTGACAAACTCAACGTTACCCATAAACAACTACAAGGGGTAGCGCAGGAAGCACGGGTAAAAACTCGCGAACAGCGCATGGACTTTTATGGTCAGGTTGTAGCAAACTCTACTGAACCGCAAGTGCAAATGCGAACTGAGCATTTGATCTGGCAGATAAAAGCGGAAAAACTCTTAGGCGATCGCCCTGTCCAAATTGACCGTTACACAAATAATCAAATTACCGATCGTGGTCAGGGAGATACTGCTTTCTTCAACTTAAAAACTAAGATTGCTACCGTTCAAAAGAATGCCCAGATAGAATTACTAGACCCGCCAATGCAAGTAGCTAGTAACTCTATGATTTGGAACCTAAACACGGAAACTGTAACGACAAATACTCCTGTACGTGTGTTTCATCGTGCTGAAAATTTGCATGTGACTGCAAATCAAGGTGAAATGAAGATACCGCAAAAAACTGTTTATTTAACAGGTAACGTCCAAGGTGTTGGACAGCGCGGTCAATCACTCCACTCTCAGACTATGACTTGGTATCTTAACAATCATTTAATTGTAGCCGAGGGAAATGTAGTTTATCACCAAGTTAACCCACCATTGACATTTAGAGGTCAACAAGCCTCCGGTAATTTAGAAGCAGACACTATTGTTGTTAATGGTGGTAATTCTGGAGGCAGGGTAGTTACACAGATTGTTCCACAATAGCTAATAGCTAATTGCTAATTGCTAATT
>CAZZYE010000708.1:2658-4637 GCA_964658145.1 uncultured Stigonema sp. | reverse complement strand
CAACTAACAATTTAAATTATCGTTTTTAAATGTTCCACCAACTGCTGTGTTTGCATCACACCCTCAATGCGATCGACTGGCTGACCCTGCTTAAACACTACCAGCGTTGGTAAGGCTTCAATTCCATACCGAGTTGCCAATTCAGGGTATTTTTCAGTGTCAATCTTGACAACGCGCACTCTTCCGTGGAGGTGAGTGTTGACTTGCTCTAAAATCGGAGCCATCATCTGACATGGACCACACCAGTCCGCGTAAAAATCTACTAACACAGGGACATCAGAAGCAGACAGCATCTCTTCAAAGCTATTAAATTGCTTTTTTGTAGACATATAACACGCACCAGTTTTCTATTGTTCGATTTCCATAGTAGTTCGTGGCAATGTTAATAGGTGCATTTTCTACCTAATTTCAAATGATATATACCAATATATAATATATGTTGGTATATTACTTGCCGGAGGTAACATGCAAAAAAACACAAGTGTGACATTGGGTGAGCATTTCGAGGCGTTTATCAATCGCCAGATAGAATGTGGGCGTTTTGCTTCAGCAAGTGAAGCTATCCGCGCTGGCTTACGGTTACTAGAAGAACATGAAATAAAGCTGGCTGCGTTGCGACAGGCATTGCATGAAGGTGAGAATAGCGGCAAAGCTGAGTATTCCTTACATGGGCTATTGGAAGAGTTGGACGAGGAACAGTTATCCTGATGCCATCTTTTCGCCTTACTGAACTAGCTAAGCAAGATTTGCGCTCTATTGGTCGCTATACACAACAGACTTGGGGACGAGAGCAACGAAATATCTACCTTTCTAAGCTGGATGCCAGTTTTCATTTGTTGGCACACTCGCCTACCCGCTTGTCGTGCCTGTGATGATATTCGTGATGGATACCGAAAATATCACATCGGGCGGCATTTAATTTTTTATCGTGAAGCTGACGAAGGGATTGTGATTATTCGCATTCTTCATGATCGCATGGATGTAGAGGCTCACTTTGACGAAGATTGAAGCAGCCGATAATATCAAGTTCGAGTGATTACTTATTGGGCAACGGATGTTGTAGCGGATGTAGCGGATGCTTGATCTGTAAGTCCCACAGTTAAATCATCCGTTACATCCGTTATGTCATCCGTTGCAGGCGTTCAAAATTAAAAATCTTATCAATTTTAACCAAGAATCACCCTATGATAATTAGCGCGGTGAAACAGTAATGAGGAATACTGATGAAACTATTGCCAGAAAGCTTGCAAAATTTACGTTATAAAGTAGCAATTATTACAGGTGCTTCACGGGGAATTGGACGAGCGATCGCACAAGAATTAGCCACATTGGGAGCGAACGTAGTTGTCAACTATGCCAGTTCTAGTCATGCAGCCCAAGAGGTCGTCGATACAATTACAAAAGCAGGAGGAAGTGCGATCGCGCTGCAAGCTGATGTTTCCAAAGTGGATCAAGTAGAAGCTTTGCTCTCTCAGGTGATGGAAAAGTTTAATCGCGTTGATATCTTGGTTAACAATGCAGGTATTACCCGTGATACGTTAATTTTGCGGATGAAGCTAGAAGATTGGCAAGACGTAATTGACCTCAACCTGACTGGTGTCTTCTTGTGTACCCGCGCCGTCAGTAAAGTCATGCTGAAGCAACGTTCTGGGCGGATGATCAACATTACCTCTGTCGCCGGACTTATCGGTAATCCCGGACAAGCTAACTACAGCGCCGCCAAAGCAGGCGTCATCGGCTTTACCAAAACTATTGCTAAAGAATTAGCTTCTCGCGGCATCACAGTTAACGCCGTCGCCCCAGGCTTTATTACCACCGACATGACAAGCAATATTAACGCCGAAGAAATTCTCAAATACATCCCCTTAAGTCGCTACGGTCAACCCGAAGAAGTCGCTGGGATGGTACGCTTTCTCGCCGCCGATCCCGCCGCCGCCTATATCACTGGACAAGTCTTTAACGTCGATGGCGGAATGGTG
>CAZZYE010000708.1:0-2648 GCA_964658145.1 uncultured Stigonema sp. | reverse complement strand
TTTAATTTTTAATTTTTAATTTTTCTTCAAGCTGCTCTTATCCTTTGCCAAACAGTGAAGCTCAAAAGTATAATTATGCCAATGGTGGTAGCAAGCATTTGTACAAAGGTTAAGTTTTGTATTCTCATTGCCAGCAAGTTGCAAACCAAGGTAATTGACCAAAGTATTAGTGCAGCGTGCCGCTGAGATAAACCCCAAGCTAGCAGGCGATGATGCAGGTGGTCTTTACCAGGGCTACTCATGGGGTTTTTCCCTGCCATCAGTCGCCGGATGACTACTTGCGTGGTGTCCAACACTGGTAATAGGAGAAATAAAACCGGAGGTACTAAGGCGAAGATTGTGGTGACTTGGAGTTTTCCTAAAATACTTGTAGCCGCTAATACATAACCGAAAAAGTATGCTCCGGCATCACCCATGATAATCAGCGAGGGGTGGAAGTTGTGGCGCAAAAAGCCCAGGGCTGCACCTCCCAATGCTGCCAGAACCAACGTCGCTGCTGCACGGTTAGGAAACTGGGCTGAAACAGCTAACAAACTCAGGGCGGTGATAAAGCCTACGCCTCCTACCAAACCGTCTATACCATCCATCAAGTTGATGGCGTTGGTAATTCCGACTACCCACAATACTGTCAGTAATATTGACAGTATTGTGTCAAATGGTGTGCCGAAAGTTACTTTGAATCCGATACCATTGGCAACGAGCAAAAGCGCTGTCAGTACCTGAATCAACATCCGAAAAGAGGGAGGTAATCCATACTGGTCGTCGATAAAGCCGACAAGAACTAGTATCGAGCCACCTAGTAGAATAGTTAGCACTTGAGCCAATACGTGTTGGACTTCGATTGGTCGTAAAAGACTCGCTAGTACCATTGCCGCCATCACTCCCGCGTAAATAGCCAGACCCCCTGCATTAGGCAAAGGTTCTTTATTCAGCCGTCGTGCGTTTGGTTGGTCAGCCCAACCTACTCGCAAAGCAAACTTACGTACAGCCGGAATCAAATACCACGTTACAACACAAGCCAACAAAAATGTAAATACTACCGCTAACCAGCCGGATCCGCTAGGTTCAGCAATACCGAGAGACTGAAGGAAGCCATATATATTCATCTCTCGCTTCACCCACCACTGCTAATCGTCATAAACATTAACTGTATATTAATCAATTTTTTCCAATCCAGATATAATCTCTTAAGCTTAAGGTATTAGCACTCTAGACCTGTGAGTGCTAAATTATCTATTGGAAGTGCTGGAAAACTGACACATGTCTAAAATCGTTACATTTAATGAAGACTCACGGCGGGCGTTAGAACGGGGTATCAACGCCCTAGCCGATGCCGTAAAAATCACCTTGGGTCCAAAAGGGCGCAACGTTCTTCTAGAAAAAAAATTTGGTGCACCTCAAATTGTCAACGATGGTATCACCGTTGCCAAGGAAATTGAACTAGAAGATCCCTTAGAAAACACTGGCGCAAGACTAATTCAGGAAGTGGCGTCAAAAACCAAAGATGTCGCAGGAGATGGCACCACCACTGCTACTGTATTAGCGCAGGCGTTGATTCGGGAAGGTTTGAAGAACGTCGCCGCCGGTACTAACCCCATCAGTTTGAAGCGGGGAATCGACAAAACCGTGGAAGCGTTGGTGAAAGAAATTGCCGCAGTGGCGAAGCCTGTGTCCGGAAGTGCGATCGCCCAAGTAGCCACAGTATCAGCTGGTAACGACGAAGAAGTCGGCAACATGCTAGCGGAAGCGATGGAAAAAGTCACCAAAGACGGTGTCATTACCGTTGAAGAATCCAAATCGCTGACAACTGATATGGAAGTCGTTGAGGGGATGCAGCTAGATCGGGGTTACATTTCCCCCTACTTCATCACCAACAACGAGCGGATGACGGTAGAATTTGAAAATGTCCGCATCCTGATTACTGACAAGAAAATCAGCAGCATCCAGGATTTGATCCCGGTGTTAGAAAAGGTCGCCCGTTTGGGTCAACCCTTACTAATTATTGCTGAGGATGTGGAAGGTGAAGCCTTAGCGACTTTGGTGGTGAACAAAGCGCGAGGTGTGCTGACAGTGGCTGCTATTAAAGCCCCTGGATTTGGCGATCGCCGCAAAGCACTGTTGGAAGACATTGCCATTCTTACCAATGGACAGTTAATTTCTGAAGAAATCGGCTTAAGCTTGGATACCGCTTCTTTAGAGAACCTGGGAACTGCCCGGAGAGTCACAATCGATAAAGAAAACACCACTATCGTTGCTGGCGGTGACAACCGGGGAGACGTGCAAAAACGAGTTGCCCAAATTCGCAAGCAACTCGAAGAAACCGATTCGGAATACGATCAAGAAAAACTGCAAGAACGCATCGCCAAGCTAGCTGGTGGAGTTGCGGTAATTAAAGTCGGTGCGGCGACAGAAACCGAACTCAAAGATCGCAAACTGCGCATTGAAGACGCCCTCAACGCTACCAAAGCTGCGGTAGAAGAAGGTATCGTTCCCGGTGGTGGTGCGACACTAATTCACTTGGCAAAGAAGATAGCGGAAATTAAAAACAGCCTCGACGCCGAAGAAAAGATTGGTGCTGATATTTTGGCACGTGCCCTCGAAGCCCCCTTGCGGCAAATCGCCGACAATGCTGGTGTAGAAGGTTCTGT
>CAZZYE010000707.1:0-4639 GCA_964658145.1 uncultured Stigonema sp. | reverse complement strand
ATGCTGTTCTGAAGCATATCTTGAGTAAAAAGTTCAAGATATGGTGCAAGTCACAGTTATGTTTATTTCGAGATCGCAGTGACGAAAATACATTACATTTGCGTAAGTCCTGATTTTATCTATAGTCAGATATGGGTAAATTGATCGGGTCTACTGATGGTGTGGATGCTCCTCCCAGTTAAAAATTGCCTGGTCTGGTCGCCTACAGTTACGCCAGGTAATTTGCCCTCGCAACGTATTCAGCAAAGAGTCCTCGACCACATCAGCTAAATTTTCCCATGTCAAGTCTTCACGCTGAAGTAGGATTTTCAGTTTCTGCAAAGCAACCAGTGCTGCATCATGTTCCTGGAAATTGAGAGGGACATCAGTGCGTAGGAGATCTCGTTGCACAGCTATATGTTAAACGTGCGGCAATGAATTTAGGGGTAGGAGAAAGTACAATTACCGCGCTTTTGGATCGCTTTGGATTTCAGGAAGTGCCTTCCCAACGTCATCAGTGGATTCGACAACCTTTGCGCTTGGGTGTAGTGAAATCTAAAACCAGGTGATGGTTGTTATAATAAGGACTTTTTTTAGTAAGTGTTCGGTAGGCGATCGCATAGGCAATGGAATGCGATCGCACTGAATAATTTCAAAATAATCAGAAAAATGAATTGGTCAGTGATATAGTAGTACAAAAGAACTAACTGCAACAGTCATTAACAATTCGCACTCCCTAGGTGAGAAATGCCATGACAAATTCTGATTCTCCGCTTTCCAGTTATCAAGCACTGGTGCAAAATCATGCCAGCCGATTCGATCCAGAGATCGCAGCCTTACAAGAACTAGTACAAGCACGAATGCAAGAACTTCGTGACTCTGAACAGGCGCTGGTGGAAGCACAAGCGATAGAACTGAAACGCATAACCGATGCCCTCGCTACCGATGCAAGGTGTTTGTTGCCGAGACCGGAATTGAGCGCGTTTGTGCAAGAGTTGAAACGGATCAAGAGCGATCGCTGGTACGGTCGGAAATCTGAGTTTGTCGTCGCAGACGATCCAACTACCTGGTTGTTGGCAACCCTCGATCTACCAGTAGGTTTAAGCAACTACCAGAAACAGTCAGACCCTGACGCCTATGATGACGAGCGCACTCATACTCTGTACAGCTATTCTCTATCTTTAAGGTTAGGCGATGCCGAGCGTCAGGTTGAGGTGCCTTACAAACGCATCTACAATCTGAATGAGTCCAGAGAGTCTTCTTTGAAAGAGCAGATCGACTACTACATCTCAGATGATGTGGATGACTTGCTTAGAAACAGAGAATACCCAGAAGCTCAAAGAAACCAGTTGACTGAGGAACTGAGCGTATTGGTGGGATATGCCAGTACCCTGTTTGCCCTCACGCCTAGAACTGCAAGCTTTGAGTATGCATCAACGCGGGAGGACTAATGGAGTTGTATCTCAGTTTGTCCGCTTACGGCGGAGTGCCAACCCGTGAAGCCTTGACTGTGTTTTGGGAGGCAGGAATTCGGTATGTTGAACTGGCAATCGGTCCTCGACCTGATATCGATGCAGTGCAAGCAATCGAGGATTTTCGGCAACAAGGGATGGTTTATCGAGCACACCACGCTTTCGTCTGGGGCGATCGCCACTATCCCTTCAATTTAGCACAACCGCAAGACTGGAACTATTTCCAGCGACTGACAGATTGGTTAGCTTCTTTAGGCATCACAGCCTACTCGGTGCATGGTGGGAATTTTCCAACCAGAAGCGATCACGCCAAAGCCTATGCTAACTTTCTCGAAAACGTCTATTGTCTCCACCAGCAATGCCTTGCGCGAGGCATTGTTCTCGGTGTCGAAACGATGTATCCAACACTCCCCACTAGTGCTCAGGAACACCTTTTAGACAATGCCGATGAAGTTGCCCAGTTTTGCCAAGATGCCCCCCAGATCAAGATAGTCCTTGACTTGGCACACCTCAACATCTGGCATCACCACAGCCAACAAGCAGAGCAATGGTTAAAACTACCACCAGAGCGACTTTTAGAGATTCACATTTCTGACAATGACGGGCGGCAGGATCTCCATTCCCGCATTACACAAAAGACTTGGTGGGTGTCGCGAATTGCTCAATTCCCAACGGTCCCCTTCGTGCTAGAGAGCCGATTGAATCGTTTGCCTGTCTCAGTTGTGCAGCAAGAGTACGATCGCATCGCTACCCTGATTTCTACCCAGGATGTTGCTGTCTTGAATGTTTGAATCAAAATCTTACACAAGCGATCGTACATCTGTATCAATATTGCCATAACGGGCTTTAACATGAATCCTAACTGCTTGTAAGCCAACAAAATTAGACTCATAGGGTGTGGGAATTTCGGCATCACTCTCTTTAAGGATGTTAACTAGTACTATATCGAGTCTGTATCATGACCAGTAACCATGAAGGAGCAGATCTAAGGTTGAAGCGACTCTTGGGATTCTTGCCAAGTGGTGCTTATGGTTGATAGGCGTGCAAGCACTGGCGCGTCGAAACTCTTGACGCTTCAAGCCTGGGATAGTATCCCAGATATAAACATCTAGCTAGTTGTTACATTTTTAACCAAAAAATACATAAATACACTTATAAACGAGCGCTTACTCTTCACTGTTTGCAGTGGTAAATTCGTCATCTTTACTGTCGTGGTTTTCGGTTTTGGTCGGCGAACCTAGAAACAGCTAGTGCATCGGGTAAAAATAATGGAAAAGCTGATTAAAAGCGTTGCTGCCAGTTTGGTTGTATCGGTAAGCATTCTTGCTCCTATCAAGACGTTTGCATCTCCTAGGACTCCACCAAGACAAAGTCCATCAACTCAGGTAAGCAATGATTCTGTCCGTGGCTCTAGTTCTATAACCACACGTGATGATTCCCGTCTCTACTGTGTTAACCCCAGGGTGCCGATTTCATCTACTGTGAAGCAGTGTACTTACTCAAGCACAGGTCGCCGCTAAGATACGGCTTCATATTCCGACACAAAAACACCACGTACCGATTGATCTAGGAGGCGGGTATTTTTGATTATCTTAATCATTAGCAAAAGTTGAAACCGTTTATTTGAGAGTCATTGCTGTACCCAGATCGAAAATTTTTGCAATTGGTGCTTAAGCTACGTGAAACACATTATTCCGACGCCAACGTAGGGCTTTCAAGCGGGGATAATACTGTACCTGGAATAGTAAATGAATAGGATAAGTCTGTTTATGGAGCCACAACTACAGAATTGGGATAATTTCTGTCTAACTAAATTGAGCGCGATAGAGCCTCAATCAATTACAGTCATGGATACTTCGGCTTTAGTGTGCAGAAATGTATTTGGCAAGATGTGTCGCCCTACACGGTATCATCCATCCACCCACTAAGAATCTGTCATTTTCCTAAACAATAAAGCCAAAAATGTATAACTGTAATTATTCCAGATTATTGTTTTATCTAAGCAAGTTGGAATTTCTTCATGTTCTTCTAAAATCAATTTATTGTCTTTGGCTAAAGAAATAATTTGAAACACATCTGCTTGACAGAATACTTTCCACGGTAGCCCATAAGGTTTGATAGAACTATCTATCTCAATGTATTCTGACCAATAATCGGTTGTTAAAAACAGCAATCCATTCTTATTGAGTAACCTTGATACTTCCGCAAAAAATGCTGGTAAATCTACGCCATGTTCAATGACTGAAACGCTAATTACAACATCACAAGTATTACTTATAAAAGGAGTTTTAATGAGATCTCCTTGGTGGAGAGTATATGACAAATTCTCCTTTTTCGGTTCGACTTTTAAATCAACACCGTGAAGATTTTTGAAGCCCAAAGCATCAAGAAAGTCAAGTGTACAACACTCGCCACAGCCTAAATCAACAATAAGAGCCTGTTTATCTTTTTTACCAATTACCTCATAAAGCAGTAAATGGTCCCAGTTCTTGTGAATATCTATATGGAGTGGCAAATTTTGATTTTGGAGTTCTTGCAAAGCCACCTGAATTTCTTGCCAGTTTTGGAGAATTTTAATCACTACTGATATTTGCCCTGATTAACTTCATAATAAATACCATATGAGATCGTGGAAAATAATGCCCTATACGGGGAATGTTGCAATCCTGGTTGTACGCTCATTGCTATCCTTGCGGGCGATGAGAGTGGAGAAAAATCACTCTTTTTTTGCGATCGCACTCCTACACTTTCTCACGGCACATCATAAACTAATCGCTTGGTGCTGATGTCAGCAGATTTACCGATAGGAGAGTAGATTGGGCATCATAACAATGACTTATTTTAGTAGGTTATGGGTGAACCGGCGTAGACGTGGAGCAGAGCCTGTTCGCCAGACATCGCCTTAAGTCTTAGCAATGCAGTCACTTTGCTGCAAAAGACGCAACTAGTCAGTAGAAACGCTGCTGCTGTCGCTGTCCTTATAGCAAAATTTGCTGATCCCAGGGAGATTCGCGCCATTACTGCCATATGCCACCTGATAATTTGCTGGTTTCAAGTGAAGTTTTTAGACTTCAGATGATTTGCCTCAATTGCTCTAGATTATTCACAGTTTTAATAGCCTGCTGAATTGCTTTCAATCGCTCTAAATCGTTAATTTGAGAGATCTCAGGCATGAATTTTAATCCCTC
>CAZZYE010000706.1:0-4650 GCA_964658145.1 uncultured Stigonema sp. | reverse complement strand
AACTGAACCGTATTGCCACATAAGTAAGTTGGCGAGATTAATCCCAGCTATGTAAACTTTTGTAAAATATAGAAAAAAGGCTTGTAGTTGTGCGCGACTCCCGCCGAAGCGCAACTACGAACCAATAATGATTTATTGACGCCGACCTACTTACCTGGTTGTGAGAAAGTTGTATCAAAAATAGAGCAATAGAAATCGCAATTTTTCTGTTATTAATGGCTCTTTTTTTATACTTAAATCAGCATTTTTTAATAAGCTTACTAAACAATATATTTTTAATTCAAACTTAGTATAGTTGGTATCCAAACAAATTTAAATAACCAATTATAATTAATTCCATCCTAATAAAATTGCTTTTTATTGAGAGTTAGTAGGAGAAAAAGTGTGAATCAAGATTACTCAACAAAATGGTGGGCAGCTTTTACATGTATTGCTTTCCTGGAAGCAATATTGCTGATCATGCTATTGTCTGGGCAAACTTCTGTACAACTTATAGTAGCAATTATTGCGATCGCAATGTTACTGTTTCTCTTTCCTCGTCTTGATGATGTTGTTTCTTTTACATTTGACCGAGGAACTTTTGAAAGCAAACTAGGTGCAATCAACAAGAAAATTGCTGCAAATAAAGCAAGAAGTGACAAGCTAGTATTGTTGTCAATGTCTAAATCGATGTATGAACATCTCAAGAAAATTAGTTCAGGTAGCTTTGGTCCTTATAAACTGAATGACATTATAGAAAGAGAAATTTATTACCTTCGCGATGTAGGCTATATAGATAATGTAGAGAGGATTCGTAGCATTCCATACGAAGGTAATAATCTTTCAGATTACTTGAAAATTACTGATGCTGGTAAGCAATTTATCGAGCTTCGTAAAAGTATAGAGGAAGAAAGCAGTAAAAATTAATGTTAGGAACTTCCAATTTAAAAAATATCCAATCTTGTAGGGTGCGTTAGGACGCATGTCCGTAACGCACCGTTACAGATAAAACGGTGCGTTACGCTATCGAAGAGCGCACCCTACCATTTTTTGGATAATTTATTTTTTGGAATTCTCTTAACTAGTTTAATTTACGACAATCGTAGCCATTAAAAAAATTCCCCAATCACAGCACTAAATCCTGGCAAGATCGGACTGGTTAATTCATCTTCAGTATACAGTGTGACAGCTAGCTTTAAAATCGCGCGATCGCGTCGATAAACCTCCATTTTGCGTTGCAGGCGATCTGCAATCCAATACTCCAAAACGCCATAAGTTGAATACAACTTGAGTTTAGATTCTCGGTCGCGGCGCTCGTTTTTTTCACCTGGAGACAGGACTTCAATGACCAGTTCCGGTGCAGCAATCAGGTGTCCAGCATCATCAAGCAAGGTTAGCAGTCGTTCATGGCTAGCCCAAACCACATCCGGAATGACGCTATCGGCTTCGGAGAACACTAAACCAGGGTTAATTGCTGCTTCGCCTAACCCACTTTCGTTAGACCAATTGGTAAGCGCTGTGCCAATTTTGACAGCAGTATTTTGGTGCTTCCAATGAGCTGCTCTGGTCACAAATATCTCTCCGTCAATAATCTCGTAGCGTCTACCGTCATCGGGTAGCAGTTCTAAGTCAGCAACTGTCCAGTAAACTGTTTCGGTAGTGGTGGGAGGCATATTTGCTTAAATGCTTGTTAATAATATCACAGGTAAAATTACATCTTGCACCAGTTGCAATAACGCTATTTTTGTAGGGTGGGCATCGCCCACCATTGACCGAAATGCCTATTTTTGCATTGGTGGGCAGTATTCACCCTACCTTTATTGAGGATGGTGCAAGATATCAGTAAAGGGATCGCCTTACTTTACAATTTTAGTCAACAACCATGCAACCGATAGATAAATGATATTATATCAAATCCGGTAGCATCTGAATGATTAAAAAACCGCAGAGACGCAGAGGACGCAGAGGGAGAGGACGGAGGAATAATTCCGATACAAACGGATTTGATATTACAGCACCATTATCGGTTATACCACAATATAACCGTAGGGGCGCGGTTTCCGCGCCCTTACAATGTGGTCAATTCAATTGAAAACGGCTGTAAAACCGTATTGAGTTCATCCCAATCACCGCTTAGCAGGAACCTGCAAGCCTCGACGCTCGATCAATTGTCGCGCTTCAGGACTGGGGTTGTAGTTATAGCCAAAGGAGGAGCGTTCTGAGTCATCCATAATTTGAGGCGTCAGCAACACAATTACTTCTTGACGCTGATTCGATCTGTTTGTTTTTCTAAACAGCGAACCAAGGAGCGGAATATCACCTAGGATAGGTATTTTGGAGACAGTTGATCGATCTGTATCTTGAATAATACCGCTGAGAATGAGCGTTTGACCATCTCGCAGACGAACTAAGCCAGACTGAAGCGAGCGATCGGACACCAAAGTTATTGTCTGGCTACCACCTTGTCCTAAATTGAGACTTACTGAAGATTGAGGTGCTTTGACATCAGGAGCCACTGATAGAGAGACAAAACCATTGTCGTCAATCCGTTCCACTTTGACGACCACGGTTAAACCCACATTCGTTTTATCAGCTGTAACTACTTGCGTGGTATCGCCAGTACCACGGGTTATTTGATTTGTAAGGTTTCCCACCACTTCCTCGGTCAAATTAACATTAGCCGTTTGACCTTCTTGCACAATTAAGGTTGGGTCAGTCAAAATCTTAGCATTACCATTTTGCACCTGAGCTTGCAAACTGGTTAGTAACCGTTTGGGAAACTGGTATAAAGAGGGGAGAGCAGCTGTGGCTGTACCCAGCGCACCTTGTGATATGGTCGGTGTGCCCGATGAATCAAATGTTACAATGTTATTCGTGGCTGGAGTGATATTAGAGAACCCTGGTTGTAAGGGGTTTCCTGTAGGCGAAACAGGTTGATAAAATCTGCCAGATTGAGAGTTTGGGGTATAAGAGGTAGTGCCATTGGAATTTACTACTGTTGTACCTGGTAGACTTCCTGGAATACTTACAGCGCTATTTGGGTTAAAGAAAGGAGCAGATGAACTATATGGATTGGTGATAACTGGTGTACTCGTTATACTACCTGCCGCTTCAACGCCAGTAGCTGGTCTAGATCCGCCAAAATTCAGCGATGCTGCACCACCATCATTGGTAAAGTAGTTGTTGCCAATGCCAAAGGAAAAACTGGTGTTAAAGTCTTGAATTGCCGATAGGTTAACATCAACAATCTTGACATTAACTGCAACTTGCCGACGACGGATATCTAATTGAGTTATTTGAGCCATTGCCATCTCAACTAGCCTGGGAGTCCCAATCAAGGTAATGGAATTGCTGCGCTCGTCTCCTAATGCCTGTAAACCTCGAAGTAAGGGAGTTGAGTCTGTAAAGTTAACGCGTTGGGTTTCAAGTCTGTTTTCTGTTGTCGTCTGAGTTTGGGTGATGGCGCTGGCAGTAGTGCCTACAGGCACAGCACTGACATTCGTAACCTGCCGTTCGCGGCTGACAGCACTTTCTGCCCCTAAGCCGACTAAAAAGTTTAGGGCGACTCCCACCGTTACCTGATTAAGTCGCAGGTTACGCATGACCACATCACGAGTGGCATTAGGTAGATTAGGTCCAACGAAAATCGTGCGTCCGCTACGGTTAGCTTCTAGACCACTTAGGCGCAAGACGTAGTTAAAAACATCTTGCACTGGCTCGTTTTCGATATCTAGGGAGATTGTCGGTCCATCACCTGTAGCGGCAGCACCTTGACCCTGACCTCCGGATTGCGCTGCTGCTCCACTTCCTGTATAAGCCAAATTCAGAGTAGCCGCACGAGCAAGTAGTGACAAAACCTCCCGTACCGGAGCATCTCGCAATACTAAGCGGGGAACACGTTCCTGAGTTCCTAAGTCAATGGAACTGGCAGAGGCATCCATATTCGAGATGGCAATGTCTCCTACTGGTGGGGCGACAGCTCTAGGCAACAAAGGCGGTGTTGGAGTCATCGGTTGACTTGGTCCTGCTGCTGGTGCTGGTTTCCCGTCAATGGTGATTTGTGGGTTAGGAACAAGAACGTCTGGCTTTTGACTCAGTTGAGATGGGGTAGGAGTCTGTGGGATGGGCATCTTGCCCGCCATCGGCTGTGCTGGTGCTTGTGATGACTGTGGGGTAGGAGTCTTGCCCACCGCAGTTGGGGTAAAATTGAGAGCAATTCCGTTTTGCTTTCGCACCACAGGTTGACTACTGGGGGCGCTATCGATTCCCGTTACTAACACCCGGATGCTGTTGGCATCAAGTTGAGCGATCGCCACTGAGGCAATTCCCGGCGCAGGATTGTTTTGGCGGAAACTATTGCCTTTCGATAAACGTAGTTGAGTATTAATAATATCTGCGACTAAGGCATTGCCCCTTTGTGTCGTAAAAACTTGGGGGCGATCGCCACTATTCGTTTTCAAAACAACACTAATTCCACCATCAACTGGATTTAGCTGCACATCAGTAATTTGACTCATCTGCGCCGACACTGATTGCGCTGCTAAAAAAATCATTGCGGTAGCACCCAATATTAAACTATTACCGTGAAGTTGTTTCACAGTTCATTCCTCACATTTGGTTGTTAGTTGTTGATTGTTCTCCAGCCAGCTAACAACCCTTCTGAATCGCGGA
>CAZZYE010000705.1:0-4652 GCA_964658145.1 uncultured Stigonema sp. | reverse complement strand
ATGAGGAGGACAAGGAGGACAAGGAAGCATCCCTCTCCCTTGTCTCCCTCCATGCCCCATGCCCCATGCCCTTAACACTTTACATATACTGTGCTAATGTTTTAATCAAGGTAGTTTTTGGAACTGCACCCACCACCGTATCCACTTGCCGACCACCCTTAAACACCATCAGTGTGGGAATGCTACGAATTCCGTAATGGCTGGCAACAGTAGGATTTTGATCTGTGTTCAATTTTACCACTTTCACCTGTTCGGTGTATTCTGTAGCAACCTCATCTACTACGGGAGCCACCATGCGACAAGGACCACACCAAGGTGCCCAAAAGTCTACTAACACGGGAACTTCGCTTTCGAGGACTTCTTGCTTGAACGTGGCATCTGTTACATTTGTAATGGATGACATACTAGTTCTCCCATATATGTTTGTTCGGTTATTCGATTTTATCGAATAATTAAAATATAATCGATTTAATGAGATAATGCAAGTATGAGATTCCTCTATCACCCAGACCGAAAACATATATCTTTGGCAGGAGTACTGTATGCGTTGGGCGACCCCGTGCGGCTAGAGATTGTGCGTCTGCTGGCAACCAAAGGGGAGCAATGCTGTGCTAACTTCGATTTTGCGATCGCCAAGTCCACAATGTCAAATCATTTCAAGATTTTGCGGGAGTCAGGCATACTGCTGACTCGTAAAGAAGGGACATTGCACATTAATACACTGCGGCGAGAGGATTTAGAGGCGCTGTTTCCGGGGTTGCTAGATGCTGTATTGCGATCAGCTCAACCCTTGCCAATTTGCTCATCAAGTTGTAAAGGTTAATCAAAACTGAGTGGAGGCTGAGAGAGGGAAGTTATATAATACCTGCTACATCCAGTTGAATTGTAGCAGTAATTGCGATCTGATTTCAATGCCCGATCAAGATTTATACAGTGAAACCCCCGCCACCATATATAGAATACCACACGATCAATCGGGCGATCGGGATTCAACAAGGGATAAAAACCGCTATAAATATGCAACAGCAAGAACCATCAACATCTTTGTTTAGCTTAGAACCTGCAATTGACCGTCGCTTTCTGAAGGTGACTCCTGATACGTCACTTACATATACAATTACAATTATGGGCAAAGCACGGAGCAGTTGTGTTCTACCGAGTTTGAACTTACTACTGGACAATACATTTGTGCTTGAAGCCAGAGCTAGTGCCATACTAGTAATGGAAGGGAAGCAGTTACTTGGCTTATTTACTGAAACAGATGCAGTACAGGTAATTGCCAGCGGCAAGAATTTAGCAGAAGTGCTCGTTGGTGAAGTCATGACGCAGCCAGTGTTCACCGTGTCTCAAGATGACGTACAGGATATTTTTACTGCCCTGTCACTGCTACGCCAACACAAGATGCGCCATCTACCAATTGTGGATGCTCAGGGACAACTGGTGGGCATGGTCACCCTCGAAAGTATTCGCCAAGCGCTGCAACTAGATGAATTACTGAAATCACGGCAGTTGGCAGAGGTGATTTCCACTCCAGTGATTCAGGCATTAGTGACGACCTCGGCACTTAGTTTAGCTCAATTGATGGTAGAACATCAGGTCAATGGTGTGGTACTGATGGCAGCGGACGATCAAGCAGGCATGCAGCCAGTGGGGATCGTGATGAAGCGGGATATCGTCCAGCTTCAGGCTCTAGAACTAGATTTATCAAAAGAGCAGGCTCAGACCGTAATGCATACGCCGTTACTGCATTGTAGTCCAACAGAATCAGCACTGATTGGCTACTGGAAAATGCAACAACAACGTGTGCAGCAATTTGTAGTGTCTGAAAGCTGTAGAGAAATTTTGGGCATTGTCACGCCAACTAGCTTTCTACAGACACTTGATGTAACGTTAATGCGGCGCACCGTAGAGCAACTACAGATCTCCATTGAACAATTTGAAACCAAAAAAGCCGAACTGTTACAAGCAAGTAACACTGACCTAGAACTTCAAGTACAAGAGACCCCAGCAGTACTCCTAGAACAGCTTCAGTCCAATCGCCTCTTAACTGCAATGGCACTACGCATTCGGGAGTCACTCAACTTAGATGAAATACTTAACACCACAGTCGCCGAAGTGCGGCAGTTTCTTCAGACCGAGCGAGTGATTATTTACCGTTTCAACCCAGACTTAAGTGGAACGGTTGTGGTCGAATCCGTTGCTTCTGGTTGGCAGCCTGCCTTGAACAACACCATCCAAGACACTTGCTTTGGGAAAAACTATGCCCAATCTTACAAAAAAGGGCGCACTCTCGCCACAGAGGATATCTACACAGCTGGTTTTACTCAATGTCACATCGATATTATGGCTTTGTTTAGCATCCGAGCTAGCCTGGTAGTTCCCATCCTTCAAAGAGAACATTTATGGGGTTTGTTGTGTGCCTACCACTGTTCCGAGCCTAGGTATTGGCGCCAGTTTGAAGTAGATCTGCTCCAACAGTTGGCAACGCACGTTGCCATTGCCATCCAGCAGTCTGAACTGTATCAGCAAGCTCAATCCGAACTGGCTGAGCGTAAACGGGCAGAGGAGCAGCTGATAGCATCACTGAAAGAAAAAGACATTCTCCTCAAGGAAGTTCATCACCGAGTCAAAAATAATCTCCAAACTATTTCCAGCTTGCTGAGACTGCAGTGTGACTATATAAAGGATGAAAAAACACTAGCATTATTCAACGAGAGCCAGAGTCGTATCCGTTCAATGGCCCTCATCCACGAAAAACTGTATCAATCCAAAGACCTATTCAGGATAGATTTTGCCGAATATATTCGTGAACTAGCAACTAATTTACTTCGTTCATATTCTGCTAGATCACAGCCAATTACCTTGAGAATAAATGCTCAAGATATTTGGCTAAACATTGATACGGCAATTCCCTGTGGGTTGATTATCAATGAACTTTTTTTAAATTCCCTCAAACATGCTTTTACACCAACCATTCCTCAGCCGGAAATTTTTATTGAAATTAACTCAATTCATGCTGATGAATTTACACTGATTATTGGTGATAACGGTGTGGGTTTACCCCAAGATTTGGACTTCCGAAACACAGAGTCTTTGGGGCTGCAGCTGGTATGTACGTTTACAGAACAACTAGAGGGAACCATAAACCTTGATAATAGTAAAGGCACAACCTTTATAATTGAATTTTATGAATTAGGGTAGACAATAGGGAAGTAGGAAAATGGCTAAGGCAAAGCTCTTAATTGTTGAAGATGAAAAGATAGTCGCAAAGGATATAGCTAAGCGATTAACCACTTTAGGATATGTTGTACTTGCTGCCGTTTCTTCTGGAGAAGAAGCAATTGAAAAAGCAGCAGAAACCCGACCAGATTTAGTGTTAATGGATATCAAGTTGAAAGGCAAAATTGATGGGATAGAAGCAGCTGAAAAAATCCGGGCTAACTTTGATATTCCTGTCATTTATTTAACTGCTTATGCTGATGAAAAAACTTTACGACGGGCAAAAATTACAGATCCTTTTGGTTATATAGTCAAACCTTTCGATGAAAGAGAATTATATGCTGCAATTGAAATTGCGCTGCGCCGACGGATGGCGGAAGAGGCGGTATGCGTGGCTTTGACCAAAGAAAAAGAACTGAGTGAACTCAAATCTCGCTTTTGGTCCATGTTTGCCCACGAATTTCGTAGACCAATGACGACAATTTTATCTTCTGCTCAATTACTCGAACATCACAGCCAGCAAATATCTGAGGTGAAAAGACGGCAATATTTATATATGATTCAAGAATCAGTCAGAGCTATGGAACATCTATTGAATGATGTTTTGGCAGTTGGGACAGAAGGAGGCGAACTAGATTTTGCTCCAGCACCTCTAGATTTGGAAAAATTTTGCCAGGAGTTAGTGGCAGAGATACAATTTAACGCTGGTCAAACCCATCTCATCATTTTCACAAACCAAGATCAATGTACCACTGCTTGCTTGGATAAAAAACTGCTGTGGCATATTCTTAGCAATTTGCTTTCAAATGCTATCAAGTATTCTCCTCAAGGTGGTCATGTCTATTTAGAACTATTTTGTCCAGATGGAGAGGTAGTTTTTCAGATTAAAGATACAGGTATTGGCATTCCAACAGCAGATCAACAGCATCTGTTTAAGCCATTTCATCGGGCTGAAAATGTTGGCAAAATTTCTGGAACTGGTTTAGGACTCACGTTGGTGAAAAAGTGTTTGGACTTACACGGCGGACAAATTGCTGTACAGAGCGAAGAGGGTGTGGGAACTACATTTACTGTTAAACTATTCTTGAGCAATCAAGTAAGAAGTACGTCAATAACCCACAACTAATCCCATTACCAATTTAGTTGGATAGAAACACAGCCTTAGTTGACCCGATTAAATTCCCGCAATTGCCAATTTAGTTGTGATAACCGCGTAAATTAGTAAAAATAAACGTAACCGCACGGAAGCGAATCGGAATTCCTCTACAAGGCGTGCGATCCACATGGCACAAGGGTGAAGTTTTTTAAAAGGGAACTCTTAACAGGGAAATCCCCTTGACGCATTCATCTGGGGATTTGAATAATGACGCATTGAAACATCGTGGCTGACGCCATCTCGTTTCAAATATTTTTATCTGTTTTCATAAATAAAT
>CAZZYE010000704.1:0-4654 GCA_964658145.1 uncultured Stigonema sp. | reverse complement strand
CCCCCCCACCCCACAATCTTGGATAATTTATTTGTTGGAGTTCCCTTAATCTCTCACAATTCCCTAGAGGATAAAATCACTAGTATCACGCTATACTTATAATTAGCTTTATATATACGGTTAGTAGTCATTTTGAAACCACATTAAGGGTCTTCACAGCTTTTGGAGAGGAATGGTAGAGCGTAGTGGTCAGAATGTCAAGACGAATTGACTATCAACTCTTGAATAAACTCGCTATCCTAGAGGGAGAGCAAGACGACATTTAAAAAATGAGCCTTAAAACCTTTCAGTTTAATCTGTCTAATCTCCGTCTTTGGCTCAGCCTGATAGCAGTTACCTGGTTGCTGGGGTCATTGGGCTTGGGCTGGTTGGTTAATTCCTTGCTGATTATTGTTGGGCTACTGTTTTTAGTACCGATTCTCGTGTTTTTTGGGTTTCGCTGGTGGGTGCAACAGAACTTGGTTACTGATAGCTGTCCCGTCTGCGGATATGAATTTAATGGTTTAAGGAACACCAAGTTGCAGTGTCCTAACTGTAGCGAGCAGTTGTTGGTGCAACAAGGACATTTTCGCCGCTTCACACCAGAAGGCACAATTGATGTGACAGCAGTTGAAGTGCAAGCCCAATCACTGGAAGATTAGTCATACCGATTTTAGATTTTGGATTTGTCAGTTCAAGTCATCGCCGCCTACGGACTTATCGACAATGTTGATTAAGCCTGCGACGGTAGAGAGAAACTCATGCTCTAAATAAGGCTTCGTTAAGTAAGCCTTTGCTCCCAGTTCTTGGGCTAATTGGCGATGTTTTTCAGTACTGCGGCTCGTAAGAATTACAACAGGTTTATTGGCTAAATTAGGGTTTTGTCGCATATTAGATAATAATTCAAAACCATTCATAAGCGGCATTTCCAAATCGGAAATTACTAGCTGAACTTCCGGATGTTGCTGCAACTGTTGTAAAGCTTCTATACCATTTTCGGCTTGCAATACTTGATAGCCAGATTTTTGGAAGGTGAGACAGAGGGTTTGGCGTATACTAATTGCATCATCAACCACCAAAACTACCTTTGGCATTTTGTGATTTGACTCACTAGGAGTACCGTCCGTGAGTAGCGGTGTTGATTGCATGGTTGAAAGTGACATTGGCAAGGCTTTTTTCTGAGAGTAACGATTTGTTGGTAGCGCCACGACATCAATGACTGCTTGCATCTCACTCGATAGCAGCACGGCACTGTCAATCACTAAGATGAGAGTTCCATTCGCTAAAGTACTACAACCATAAATATATTTTGGGGGAGCGATCGCCTGCCCTAAAGGTCTAATGACCAGTTCTTGTTCACCAATGATTTGGTCTACTTCTAAACCCAAAAGTTCTTGATTTTGGCGCAGCAAAAGCACAGGATTCGTCATTCCTCCTATGCGATCAATTGTTAATTTATTTTCGAGAGTAGCACTGCTCGCCGAGGAGCAATTGTAGTGCATCAACTCTGAAAGTTTCCGGATACTGACCATGCGTTCATCATTGCCTGTACTCCAGTGCAAGACTTTTTTGCCTTCAAATTCCTTGATTGCAACAGCATCTGGGAGCAATATTCTTTCAATACTTTCTAATAGCAAAGCATAAACAGTACCACCCGCTTGGACTAGCATTAATTGGTCAGTGGTCATAGAAAAAGGAATTTTGAGTATGAATGTTGTTCCTTGGTTGGGTAATGATTGAACTGCGATCGAGCCATTAAGCGCCTGAAGTTGAGAGCGCACAATATCTAATCCCATACCACGTCCGGAAATTTCACTTACCCTATCGGCGGTGGAAAATCCCGGTGAAAACAAAAACTCTAACAGTTCATCTTCCCTAGCTGCATCGTTTGTGCCTTGGAGATTAAGTTCAATAGCTTTAGAGCGAATCTTGTCGAAATTCAGTCCCTGACCATCATCCCGGACTTCGATAATAGTTTGACTACCTTGATGATAAGCACAGATTTCGATTAAACCTTGTTCTGGTTTGCCACGTTTAAAGCGAATTTCTGGCGTCTCTATACCGTGGTCAAAAGCATTACGAACTAATTGTAATAAGGGGTCATAGAGCTTTTCAGTAATTGCTTTATCCACCAGCACTTGTGTGCCAGTAAGTTCCAATTCTACACTTTTGCCATAGACATTCCCCAGGTTTTGTATCATTTGGGGAAAGCGATCCAAAATATTTCCTAAAGGCGACATTCGCGCTTCAACTAAGTTATCTATAATACCAAGCGTTAAATGCTGTTGTTTCTCGTGAACTTGAGTGGCTTGTGTGAGGATTAAGTCAAGAGACTCCATGGTTACTTGTAGTTGCAGTGTCTCTTCTGTCGCTTCATGCAACTTAAGATTGACTTCTGTATATTCATCCATTTCTAAAGGATCAAAGTCTACAGATGCAAAATTTTGCCTATTTTGCGTGTCAAAACTTTGCATCTGTAGTGGTAGCTCACTCAATTGGGTTAAAGTCTTTTGATGCCTCTGTATCTGCTGGAATAATCCCTTAATTATCTCTTTAAGTTGTTCATCTTGTAAAGTCCGCCTTTTTTGGGAAATCAGCAATTCCCCTGTCAGATAATTTAGGCTATTTAGTCCCTCTACATCCACTCTGACAAATGAACGTTGCCGAGAATTATTAATGAGAGAATTATGGGATTTATCTTCTATTTGTTTGTGAATTTTTGTAGTTGAATCACGAGTTCCCAAGATTTTTTCAGTCATATCTGTAGCCACCAATTCGCTAACGGCTAATGCTCCAGCGCTGATATTAAACTCATCACTGTTAATTTCTTCATCGTTAATGGTTGACATGACCTCCTCTCCCCATATTTCCTCCACAAGGTGATTGCTAACTTCAGGAGACACAGGGGTTGATATTTCTTTTATTTCTAGTAACTTTTGTAAAATTGGACTTTCAAGCCATTTTTTTTCTTGAGTAGTGACATGAGGATAATTTTTAGATTCTTTTTTTAAGAGACTGATTTTATTTTGCAGTGTTTGAATCATTTTTAGGTCACACTTATTCCTTTGATAGAGAAACTTAGCTACTCCCAGAAGAATGGTTAAGATTACACTATGACGATAAAGGTAAAGGTTGTGACTATCTTCTTCGTCATGGATAAAGTCTAGAAAATTGAACAACCAAGTATCAGGATAATTGACATGATTTTCTCCTTTGTCATCATGAATTAGCAAAGCTAATCTAAGTTCTTGATAAGGTATTTCTAGCTCGTGATTAAACCATCCCAAAATGTAACGGATAACTTTTAAATAAAACTGGGCTTTAGCTTTAGTCTTACCAGCT
Source organism: uncultured Stigonema sp. (assembly GCA_964658145.1). Lineage (GTDB taxonomy): Bacteria > Cyanobacteriota > Cyanobacteriia > Cyanobacteriales > Nostocaceae > Stigonema. The sequence goes on along the minus strand of CAZZYE010000704.1, from coordinate 1,333 downwards.
TTAAGTAAAAATTTATAGAATTCTTCAACTTCGCCTCTCAAAGATGTTGCTACATCCGTTGCCTCTGTTGTGAATTTTTGCAAAGCAGTAGAAGGTTTTCCACCACTGGTGCGATCGCCTGCCAACACAGCTTCTCGTGCCTGCTGCCAATCAGCCAAAGCAATTTCTGCAATCTTGAGCGCTAGAGTAGGGTGAGCTGCCAGTGCAGTCAGGGTTGTTTGGGCGATTGCTTCAAACCCTGGTAAATTTAAAGATTGTGCTAAGCCAAGGAAAACTTCAGCCTGAGAACGTAAAAAATCAGTTAATTCGTTGTTGTCAGGCGGATTTTGAATGACTTCAATGATACTTTCTATGCGTTGAGTTACTCCTGTTTCAAAAATAGATAGTACAATATCAAACCCCAATTCCTCGGAAGTAGGAATATGATTTTCAACGTTGAAAGCATCACCTAGTTTTTCTTGCAGAAGTGCAAATACAGAAGCTGCTCGTTGCAGAATTTCATCATTATCAATACTAGTATTAGAGAGTTCTGCCATCAAAGGTAGTTGCAAACACTCAAAACCTTGGAAGATCAAAGTTCGTAGTTCTGCATCAATCTTCACATCTGGATTATAGAGAGCCTTAAAGACATCTTCTAAAGAATGGGCTACCTTGTTAATCACGTCTAGCCCGATATTAGCGGCTCCCCCTTTAATCGTATGAGTTGCTCGCATTAATTTATGGACTTTGGCAATACTGCAATCTTCTGCTAAGCTGAAAAGTTCTTGTTCAATGGTTTGTAGTAATTCTGGGGCTTCACTGAGAAAGTAGATGTAGCCTTGTTCGCGAATTGAAGGATCGGTGATCATAAGTGGGGAGTGGGGAGTGGGGGAGGGAAAATGTTTTATTCCCTACTCCCTTTTATTTTGTAGAGAACGAATCAGTGCGCGGAGCAGTCTTCCTACAGATTCACATTGCTTCAGAATTGGATTCACTACTTGAGTTGTTGTAAGTCCAACTTTGTTTCTGGCTGATAGTAGCAGGTGAGTTTCTAACTCTTTGAGAGAGCCTTGCGCTATTCTGAGGAATTGTATGTATTCTGCTCTATACTCTCGCCCATAACCCTCTGCAACGTTAGCCGGAATTGATGCTGCGGCTCGACGAATCTGTGAAGTCATTCCATTTAGTTCCTCTTTTGGGAATGCATTCGTTAGCTGATAACAAGCTTCAGCTAAATTCATTCCTTCTTGCCAAACTTGTAAATCTTGATAAGAGCGAATTTCACAACTTGTCATGACCATAAATACTCACCATCTCTTTATATTCCCCCACCCCCGCCCCGTACAGACGTTCC
>CAZZYE010000703.1:0-4656 GCA_964658145.1 uncultured Stigonema sp. | reverse complement strand
AAAGCCTAAAAAGCTTATGCTGATCGTAGGGTGGGCACTGCCCACCAGCCCTCCCTATCGAAGGTGCAAAATTTCAGACCAGATGGTAGAAACCCCTTACTTCGTTCTATTTGGTTTATTGAAACAGGGGACAATATTCCTAAGTTTGTTACTGCCTATCCACTGTAAGGATGATAGAAATGATTGCAGAACTTGATAGGGTTATTTTAACAACTGCTATTTCAGAGTATGGTTTAGAACAGGGTGACATAGGTACAGTTGTTTTGATACATCAGGGAGGCAAAGGATATGAGGTGAAATTTGTGACATTGGATGGAGAAACTGTGGCAGTTGTTTCACTATTTGCTGCACAAGTTCGTCCCATTGGTAGCAGAGAAATTGCTCATGCTCGGATGATAAATTGATGCTATTGCCAATAAATTTAGGATAGTGTAGATGGAGAAACAATTGGTTGGGGTTTATTGGCACAAATACTATACCATTGTCAAATAACCCCAGACGAATTTAGGTTTGTTTTATGAGATATAACCCACATTCCCCACTTCATAGTTAACATCAGGGGAAAATTCTTTTTACATAAGAATAGGCAAGTATTTTTTCATCTACACTCACCAAAGGAACATCATATATTCTTGCTGTTGAAACGATAATTCTATCGGCTGGATCTTTATGAAAATTAAGAGGAAGTGAGTAGGAATCAATGGCAATTTGGGGAGTGATTGATAGAAGAAGTACTCCCTCTTGTGCCAAAGCAATATTAAACCATTCTTGAAGCGGACAGGGAAGAATTAATTTATTTTGGGTAACAAGTCTACTAATCTCTATCAAACTTATTGAGCAAACACCTAACCCATGAGGTCTTTCCCTATTTATTGCTTCATGATGGGGAGGGGTCAGCCTTGAATCATTATGATTCCACCAAACCCAAATATGAGTATCAAGAACGATCACAAATCATTCACCTCTTCATCCTGATTCATTCCCCAATCATCAGGAGAAATAGCGGGTTCATTAGGATCTGCCAAATAAGCATAGGGTTGCATTTCCCGAAGAGGATTAACGGCAAATTTGCGTAGATTTTCCGAAGAATAGCTAATTTGTCCAAACTTTTTTTGGATAGTTTCCCTCAAGATTGAAGTTGCTAGTTCTTCAACAGATATTTGTTGTAAAGCTGCTGCTTTAATTAAAGATTCTTGAGTTTCTTGACTGAGGTAAATATTAGTACCAATCATTATTAAATCTTTCTATCTTTTTACATGATACCAAACATCATCAGCAGAAATTATCGCTCTTGCTATCCGTTTTTTGTAGATGGTTGCGCCAAGTAGTGAAGAAACCCGGTTTCTCATATGTTACCTTGTCAGGGTGCAATACTCTTATTTTCGCTTATTTTCAAGACTTGCGATCGCCCACTCGTTTTTTGATAAGTTGCTCTAGTTGGTTGAGGTCTTCTTCATTTAGCCCTCCGGTTTGTCGGATTACGCCTGGTTCGTTGTGCAGTCGCTCCATGTAGATTCGTAAAGCTTCATCGTCCTCACGGTGGGCAAGTACATAATTTCTGAGTTCTTTTCGACTCATCTTTTGAAAGTCAAGCTTCTGTGTCATCATCAAACTCCCAGTCTCCGTTTCCTTTAATTGTGATGCCTATTGTCTCGCCGGCTAAGATGTAAATTTCCTCCCGCTTTTCGTCATAGCGGAATAGGTGGATGTCCGTATAGAAGTTAGACAAAGTTTGGCCGACTTGCATGCAGGCGAACATTTGTTCGGCAGTGGGTATCATCTTTGACCGTAATTGTTTCCCTTACTAGCTGGCTTTGTCATTCTATAGTATCCGATCGCTTTCTTGACGATACTCTTGAATATATTGCTGAACTGCGTCAAAGTCTGGATCGTCTTTGAACACGCCTGCAAATTTCATCCAAGGTCTTTGGGATTGTTCAGCAGATGGTAATTTAATTTTCATCGGAATGACTTCGACTTTATTCATACGCTGAGTAAAAAGTTCTTCCAGCATTGTAAGTGCCTGTTCGCGAGTTGCTGCTTCCACGCGATACTGTGGAAGTTCCAGAATAGATGCGATGCCTGACGGCAAGCCGCTCCGCGTCTACGCGCTACCATCCTCTCTAGTTTCCAGCAGAAAATTGACCTTTAAATTTGTGGTCTGTGATGTTGCTAAAGTTTTACTTTCCATAAAGTTCGGACTCCACTTATCTATCAAAATCATCCGATGTCCTAGACATGCGTACCTTACAAGAGCGATGAGTATGCTACACCACAGACATTCCCCTCAATCAATGCTAGAATTATTATATATTTCTTACTTTAGGGATGCACGTAATCAGCAAAGTCAAGTTGCGGGAATTCTGGGTTCAACATGCTGATTCTGAAGATGCTCTCAATGATTGGTATAAGTTCGCCTCTAAAGCGAAGTGGTTTAATTTACTAGATGTTCAGAAAAGGTATCCCAAGGCAGAAGCGGTTGGTAACTTTACTGTGTTCAACATCAAAGGTAATAACTATCGTTTGATTGTGGAGATTAGATATTCCTCCCAGACAATTTTTATTAAATACGTTCTTACCCATGCTGAGTACGATAAGGAAAGGTGGAAAGATGATTCCTACTTCTAGTCAAAAAACCTATACTGACCTACTAATTCAATATCAGCCTAAGCCAATTAAAACAGAATCAGAGTATCACGTAGCCCTGAGTACAGTAGAGAGGATGATGTCTGGCGAGTTAACAGAGGCTGAAACTGCGCTTTTTGAGTTGTTGGTTCTTCTCATTGAGACTTACGAGCAACGTCATTATCCGATGGGTGAGTCTACACCTGTGGCTACTTTGTCATCCCTAATGCACGAATTTGACGTGGAGCAAGCTTCTTTAGTCGAGGTCTTTGGCTCTCTTGAGGTTGTCAGGGAAGTGGTTAATGGTCAACGCTTAGTTAACCGATCCCAAGCAGAGTCCCTAGCTAAGTTTTTTAATGACCATTATTCTGATCTCTCCCTGACGGCTAAAGACTTTGGACAGTAACCGCTTCGCATCTACGCACTCTCACAACCCAAAATTCGCGAGATCTCTCCTCCAACCCATAGCATTAATGCAGATGAGCGATGTTTCTCAGGTCAAGTCCAGTTTTCCAGTTGTAGTCCAGTGATGCGGTTGTAGTGACGAGTATTGTTGGTAACTAAAACGTAATTTTCTGTAAGTGCAACACTAGCAATTAGTAAATCAAACTCAGCAATTGGTTGTCCTATTCTACGAAGTTCCGCCTTTAAGTCTCCAAAACGTTTAAGAGCAGGATCAGTTAAAGGTAAAGGTAAAACAGGTAAGTTTTGAATAAATTTTTCTATACTAACTAAATTTTCTGCAACCTTATTAGAATTATATGCACCATAGTACAATTCAGCAGCAGTGATAACACAAATAGAAATTTGATTCCATCCTACTTCCCTAACCTTCTCCCTAACCGAGTCACGATTCCTAAGCCAATAAATGCAAGTATCAGTATCAAATAAATAAGTCACAGGATGTATTAAGAGTTAGACATACTACGGCTGTCATATATATCTTTGATAATTTCCTCTGTTGTGCGATCGTCTGACCAAGTACCAAAGGTTTCCATAAATGCTTCAAGCTTATGAGCTTTTGGTATTGCTTCAGATGGCATGATTATTTCATTAGCTATCAGCTGATCAGCTTCAGTAATACCTAATTTTTTAATCTGCTCTTTAGCTGTCACCAGAATTTGCATCATAGTAATCGCTTGACGTAGAACATCGCTTTTACTTCCACCAATCTTCCTAGTAAGTTCTTCCAATATCTGGTTAAGTTCAGGTGATAAATCTAGGTTTAAGCGAACCATCCCTTGAGTATCAGTCATGATTTTATCCTGATTGTAAAATCTTAATTACATTATATAGCAGTCGCCAACGCCGTTAGGACAAGTCGGCGGTAGACGCCTTCAAAGCGCGTACATTGTGAGTTGTATTTTAGGATTGAGAAGTAAAAGCTTAGCGGAAGCATACATTTTATCTGTGATGATATTTGATAACTTCTGTGAGAGTGTAAACCTTAGCACCAGATATAAGCATGAGAGCCAAGGTCCTTTACAAAGTCCAATTTTCCAAAACAAAATTGGGTACTTGAGAAAAGTCCCGCTGATTCCGTGTGACCAAAATTCCATTTACGGAAAGAGCGTAGACGCGGAGCGGCTTGTCGTTAGACATCGCCGCAATCCGTAAATCCTGCCGACCAACTTTAATCTTTTGACGGATTAGATTCGTATATATGTCTTGTGCTTCAGTAGTGAATCCCAATACATTGAAGCTCTTCAAGCTATCAAACGTCACCTGTAGCTTCTGATAAGCCGAAACTAACTCATCAGGAGCCGCTCGTCGAATGGCTTGAAATCGTCCACGAATTTGTTCCTCAACGGTCACAATTGTAATCGCAATTTCGCTCTTATCAATGTTGTTGAGGCGAAGAGCTATTTCTAAATTTCCTCGCTGAAAAAGAGAAACGCTATCGGTATCGAGAATCCAAAAACTCAACTTGCGTCCTTCTGTATACTAGAATCTGCTTCATTCTCGGCAGCATCCAATTCTTGACGATACTCTTGAATATATTGCTGAACTGCGTCAAAGTCTGGATCGTCT
>CAZZYE010000702.1:0-4668 GCA_964658145.1 uncultured Stigonema sp. | reverse complement strand
ATTATTAAGCGCGTATATAAGTTGGCGTGCATTGAAGGGAGATCCAAAACATGCCCTGATTCGCAACATCGCTGTAGCTTTCGCTGCAATTAGCGGAACAAGTTTCCGTAATGCGGATTTAACCGATGCTGATTTTACAGAAGCAACTCTTAAAAGTACAGATTTTAGAAAAGCTGTTCTGACTCGTACCTGTTTCTACAAAACCAAAAAACTTGACCGCGTTCGCCCTGGTTCAACTTACCTTCAAAAAGCACTTGTGCGTGATGTGCTGGTTAAGGGACGGGTACAGAACAACAACTTTGACCGTCAAGACCTACGCGGGGTTAACTTTAAAGGTGCTTCACTGATAGATGCCAGTTTTATTGGCGCTGACTTAAGTAAAGCTAATTTACAAGATACAGATTTATCTAGAGCCAAGTTAGTACAAGCACAGTTAGACGGAACTGACTTAACAGGAGCTACCCTCACAGGAGCTTACATTCAAGATTGGGGCATTACCAGAGATACTAAATTTGATGGGGTGCGGTGCGAATACGTCTATATGCGACTTCCCACAAAAGAGAATCCTGACCCTTATCGCAAACCGGATAACAGAGAAGAAGTATTTGCAGATGGCGAGTTTGGAGATTTTATCAAACCCATTGTCGATACTCTTGACCTTTACCACAACCAAGGCGTAGATCCGCGTGCCATTGCAATTTCATTTAAGCAGTTAGCTGAGAATCACCCGGAAGCAGAGTTGAGAATTGTCGGCATGGAAGTACGGGGTGAAGACAAGTTTTTACTTCGTGCTAAGACGGCTCCAGAGGCAGATAAATCTCAACTTAGTCAAGAATATTTTGATACATATAATCAAATAAAAGCTTTGGCAGAACAGGAAGTTAAAGCACTAATGACAGAAAAAGATATTCAAATTCGTAGATTAGAAAATATGGTAATGACGGCGTTAGAACGTCCTAACTTTTATGCTGAAAATTATCATAATCAAGGGGATACAATGTCACAAAGTCCGAAAAAACAATCAACTTTCAATTTACAAAGTGCCCAATTTGGTGGTGGTCTTGTAGATGCTGAAACTGTTAACGCTCATCAAATAGGTGGTAACATTACTAACTATACATCTCAACAAAAGCAGAACCCCGAACTGGTCAAAACAATTCTCATCCTAGCAGCCAATCCAAAAACCACTTCGACCCTTCGATTGGATGAGGAAGTTAGAGAAATTAATGCGGGATTGCAACGAGCTAAAAAACGGGAACTGTTTGACCTGAAGCAGCGTTGGGCTGTGCGTGTTCAAGACGTTTACCAATCTTTACTGGACTTCAATCCTAAGATTGTTCATTTTAGTGGTCATGGTTCAGGAAATGATGGTTTAGTGCTAGAGGATGAAGCAGGTCAGGTGCGGTTAGTTGAGACTGTTGCGCTGGCTGGACTAGTTGAGTTGTTTGCCAATACCATAGAGTGTGTTGTCCTGAATGCTTGTTACTCGGAAGTCCAAGCAAGTGCGATCGCCCAACATATTCCCTACGTGATTGGAATGAGCAAGGATATAGGCGATAAAGCGGCAATTAAATTTGCAACGGGTTTTTACAGTACGTTGGGTGCTGGGGAATCTGTTGAGTTTGCTTACAAGCTGGGGTGTAGTGTTATCCAGTTAGATGGGATTGCGGAATATTTGACTCCTGTATTACGGAAAAAATCAGAATAAATTTATTTATGCCAGAATCAAAATTTTTCCGGAAAGAAAATCGTGTCCTCTGTTGTTAAACACAGGCTTGCAAAAAAGCAATGGAGAAAAACGATGGAGGGATTAACGCTCGCTGCTACTATGTTATCTTTGAGTTCTTTATTTTTCGTAGTACTCTGCTTGGAAATTCTCCGCTAAAGCTAAGGTTTCTAATCATACAATAAGAACATATGAACTAGCACTTAAAGCTTTGGAAGAAGAACGCAAGGCTAAAGAGGCTTTAATTGCTACTCAGGAAGCACTGATAGTCAAGTATGAGGGGTATATTAATCGATTAACAAACATAGTCGAGCAACAACGACCATTTCAACAAACCATAAATTTACAAAATGCTCAGTTTGCTGGTGGTTTCATCAATGCTGAAACAGTTCAAAGCCATCAAATAGGTGGGAACATTTACAAGAAAGACAACTAAAAACTTCCAGATTAAACCATGCCAAAGTCAGAATATCCAAAAAATGACTTACGTAACTCCCAGTTTGGGGGTGGGTTCGTCAATGCTGACACGGTGAATGCCCAACGTATAGGCGGTGACATCTGGAATTTTTTCTTTGGACAGCAGTTAGCACTCTTTTGGCAACAGGGACAATATCAATTGCGTCAACTCTGTCTACGATGAATACAAATTCATCGCCGCTATTCAATTGGGAGATGAAGAAAATACCGCGCCAAGTGCGAATCTCTTTTAAACTTGTGGCGATCGCGTTATTTACGCGGCTTTCCCCAATTTGAGTATTGAGCTTACCCATCCCAGCGATGTCACAGCACACCATCACCAGTTCACCAGAGGCGATACGACGGCGTTCTTTCTGGAGGAATTCGTTCCCCAAAGCTTCAGCCCCGGCGCGATTGTAGCAACCGAAATTGGAGTTGGTGTAAGCTAGTTCTAATTTTTGTTGAAGGTCAGCACTATGCTGTTTCAACTGCTCCCATTCATACACGGTTAACTCATCGAATGGCTTGTCTAAGAGCTTCTCTAAATCGGTTTTTTCTTCGCGCTGACCAACGATGAATAATGAGGCTGATGCCGCTGTATTGCATCGTGGGCGCAATAAGCTATGAGTGGGCTGGGCTACCCATTTGTTGTCTGCGGATTGATAGAAAGTACCAAGTAGTGTGCGTGAATCCCAGATGCGGTACAAAGACCCAAAATCAGCATCAATGACTGAATCAATTTCGATTACGTCGGGTACTACAGCGTCGCCGCGATCCAGTTTGCAGTCGAGAAGTTCGAATGCGCAAGATGGTTCCATTTCTAGGTGGTACCTTGCGCCACCTACAACTCTAGATTTTGTCGCAGCTGGTAAACTACCTTGTTTGTAGTGCCAGCAAATATAACTGTGGCACTTTGCCCAGGCGTCAGTACGATGTACTTCGGTTTCACCCACCATCACCAACCAGCGTTGGGTTTGAAAATCGTCGGGGTCGTGGGTGATGCTGGCAATTTGTTTACCGAGGGCGTAAACTTCGTGGTCGTAGAAGCTGATTTCTACTGTGGTGATTTCTGGGGCTACGGTTTCAGCTTGATCAGTAATGTGGGTTTCTAGCTCTTTTTGTGCAACTACTTGTTCGTCAGCTTTGATTTCGGCAACAGCTACGAGTTCAATTTGTGCTGACTGATGAGCGAGAAGAGCCGAAACCCAGTTGGCTTTGACGCGCTTGTCAGTGATTACTTCGGTGCAGCCAATCTGGTTATAAGCATCTTTTAGTTGGGCGACACTCTTGATATTGAGGTCACATTCGGTAAAATGGTACATGGATTAGATTCATCTATGGTGGATCAACAAAGGGCGATCGCAAACTTTCCACGGTTGGGCGGTCGCCTTTTGCTTTGTTATTCCAGAATATCAACTCAGAGTAACAATGTCAACTCAGGGTACAAACAACTTTTGAAACTTCAACTCGCAAATCCGACATGATTTGAATTAATTCAACCTCAAGGGTTTTAGCGATCGCTACAATGATTTTGGTAGAGACAGAGGCGGCTTTCCCGGTTTCAAGCTTCCTTATATATTCTTGAGAGCATTCAATACCCATTGCAGAAACAGCTATTGCGACATCACGCCTAGACCTCTTGCCACGCAATAGTTTTAGATTCTCGCCACAGTCCTTGTTCCACGCGAGCATGACCACCCATTCCAGTGGAACCATAATCACCTCTTTTATTTTTATATTTGCACTTTCAGTTGTCATGTGGCAAGATATTTGTACTGCGGGTGTCATATTCTCTTAGCTCAGTTATACAAAATTTCGTGGACGGCATGAGTATTCAAGCCGCCAGTTTGCACTGCCAATTTTTTGGAACTAGCAGTGGAACGACTAAAAGCGCTGCGTAACTACCGTTGCTACGCAATGCAAACTTTTGCTGCTTTTTTTCAAAAATTAAATCCCCGACAAATGTTTCCAAGGCAGGCGTCGGGGGAGTCACAGCAACCATCAGGTAAATCATGACTATCCAAACAATACCAGTTCCCCCAGCACCATGCACGGGGGCGGCAGCTTTGTGGGGGAGGATTCCCCCACAAACGTGCCTTGCTAATTCCCCACGCCTACACAAGCGCCCAAGCTCAAAGAATTTACACCGCAAACGTCCCCACCTGATCGAAAAATATGGCATGAAGTGTTTTTGGTGCGGCACTGAACTCACCCCAGAAACAATCACCATCGACCATTACATCCCGCTATCGCGGGGCGGTAGCAACAAGCTTAAGAATTTACGCCTCTCTTGCGACAGATGCAACAACAAACGAGGTAATGCTTTGCCTTGGGAGGTTTGTTATGTCTATTAGGGACGCGATAGAAGACGTTAAAAGCGAGGCTTTATCCAAGTTTGTCGCTGAATTGATGACCGAGTTAATTCAACAAGGTTTCACGTTTACCCAGGTGCTTTACGCTTTGTCTTCGTGGTCACTAGGGCAAGT
>CAZZYE010000701.1:0-4668 GCA_964658145.1 uncultured Stigonema sp. | reverse complement strand
ATCCACTAACAACTATCCACTAACCACTAACAACTCTTTTAACATTTGCCTTAATGCTTGCCGCCAGTGAGGTGGATGGTTTCCTAAAACTGCGGATATTTTGGCACTAGAGAGGACAGAATAGCTAGGGCGACGAGCAGGTGTGGGATATTCGGGGGTTGTGATGGGGATAACTCGCTGGACTTTTAGGGGAAAGCCTAGCTGTTGGGCTTCTTCAAAGATGGTAACAGCAAAGTCGTACCAGCTAGCAACGCCGCTATTCGTGTAGTGGTAGATTCCGGCAATTTCTGGGGTTAACTGGGGAATAATCTGGGCGATCGCTTCTGCTATGTTTTTTGCCCAAGTCGGGCTACCAATTTGATCGGCAACGACACGGATTTCTTCCCGTTCTGCTCCCAATCGCAACATGGTTTTAACGAAGTTACTTTTGCCAAATGTGCCATAAACCCAAGCGGTACGCAGAATGAAGTGATGGGCGCAAGACTTTTGAATTGCTTCTTCTCCTAAAAGTTTGGTATTACCGTATACACTTACGGGGTTAGTCGCATCAGTTTCTTTATAGGGGCAACTGTTGTTACCATCAAAAACGTAATCAGTAGAAATGTGAACTAGGAAAGCTCCTAATTTTTCGGTTTCTTCGGCGAGAATTCCCAATGCTGTGCCATTGATAACTTTTGCCAGTTCTGGTTCGCTTTCAGCTTTATCAACAGCAGTATAAGCGGCGGCGTTGATGATGATTTGGGGTTGGTTTTCCCTAATAACGCTACACAGAGTCTTAGGTTGGGCGAGATCTACAGTGGGGCGAACCGTTGCAATGGTATTTCCGTAAGGTTCAAGGATTTGGATTATTTCTTTGCCCACTTGACCGTTGCTGCCGATCAGTAGAATTGCTTTACTCATTCCGTTAACTCACTTAGGCGTTAGCGATTATAGGCTACCACAGCTTGCAGTCCTTATATCCTCCAAGAAAAACATATTTACCAGATCCTCCGTTGCGACCAACATTGAGCAAGTATGTCGATAAAACAAACGCTCTCGATTGTGTTTGACAGATTCTATCTGATGAAAAAAGTAAATAAATAAATTGAGAAAGCATTGAGGAATAAACAGCAAAAAAGTAAGTATTTACTACTAAGTAAAAATAGATTTATAACCCAAAAATAAGTGTAAATACTAACTTTTATCGCTTGCATTTACTTTTGATTGCGGTCTTTGAACATAAATAAAAATTATCACCATAAGTGCAAAAAAACCTTTTATTTAATCTTGAATGCAAATGTTTTGTATTTATGTTTTGATGAAATGAAGACTTGTGTTTCCATTCATCTTTTATTAATAGTCAACAATAAAGATTGCAATCTTTATTGTTGGCATCTGCATAGCATAGGGAATACAAAGATTTAACCAGGGGAATACCAAGATTTGTTCAGTAACTCTTGAAACCTTACCTATGACCGTAAATCAATTTGACGCGAATTTGAACCAAAGTGCTCATTACACACCAGGTCTTGATGCACAAACAGGATCACTTGTTCCGCCATCGCAATATGGTCTGGATGGAGGTTCCGCCTTCTCCCCAGGTGCCGATTCCGTCTATCGTGGTGCTAGTAATGATAGCTTGGCTGACTTCAGTAACTACGAACCATTACAGGGTGTTAATGAACATCGATTGTCAAATAGTAACAACGACGAGTTAACAGGCTTGAGCAACCAGCAAGTTGTTGACGCTGTGAGCGTGTCTACCCCATCTGGGTCTACCACACCTAAGTCTGCCACACCTACGTCTGCCACCCCTGCAACAACGAACGATTCATTTATACAGAAAGTTTTCGAGCTGACGAACGATCAACGACACTCAGCAGGTTTACAACCACTGCAGTTGAATGAAAAGTTGGATGATACTGCCGAATCTCACAGTCAAGACATGGCAGTGAATCACTATTTCAGCCACGACAGCTTAGATGGTTCTTCAGCAAGCGATCGCGCTAAAAACGAAGGCTATAAATATTCGACTTTTGGGGAAAACATTGCCGCCGGACAGGCTACACCCGAAGATGTTGTTCAAGCATGGATGAACAGTCCCGGACATCGCGCTAACATTCTCAATCCCAATTTTAAAGACATCGGGATTGGTTACTACTATTTAGCAAATGACACGGGCTACCACTCCTACTGGACAGAAGATTTCGGTACAGTTCTTAAAGGCTAATTATTCTATCCGCCCAAGTAGTCCCTGTAGAGACGTTACATGTAACGTCTCTACAGCTATTTTTTGTGCTTATTTTATCGCTCATAAATATCTAACATTAAATTATTTGTAAAACTTAGTTATTTTTTTATTTTTTATGTTTAGAAACCACAGGGCATAGGGAACACTAACGTTAACCACAAGTTAGTAAAATACAAAATTTAAATGCCTGTAAACCTGTTTGACGCCAATTTCTACCGTGCTGCGAACTCTGACCTGCAAGGTTTAAGTGATGCACAAGCATTATCACACTTTCAGAACTATGGTTTGAATGAGGGTCGCCACTTCTCCCCATTTGTGGATCTGGACTTTTATCGTGCTAGCAACAGTGACTTGGCTAGCTTTACTAATCGCCAAGCTTATGAACATCTGCAAAACTATGGTGTCCGCGAGGGTCGCGAATTTTCACCGTTTTTCGACCTCAACTTCTATAAAGCCAACAACGGCGACCTAGCTAACTTCGACAACCAGCAACTGTTTGAACATCTGCGAAACTATGGTATCGGTGAGGGACGACGGTTTTCTCCCTTTGTTGACCTCAACTTTTATCGGAGTGTAAACGGCGACTTAACAAGCTTAAACAATAACCAAGCATTACAGCACCTAGAAACTTATGGTTTGTCTGAAGGACGCCGCTTTTCACCATTTGTTGATATAAATCTCTATCGGGCTGCTAATCCTGACCTGTTAGCAGTCGGTTTTGACAATAACGCACTACTTCAGCATTTAGAAAACTATGGTGTTACTGAAGGACGCAGGTTTTCAGTTTCCTTTGATAGCAATTACTACCGTAGTACCTATTCCGACTTGGCTAGTTTATCCAACGCTCAACTCTTAACACACTTTGAGAACTATGGTCTGACTGAGGGACGTGCTTCCTCAGAATCGTTCGGTGTCAACTACTACCTTACTAATAATTCAGACTTAAAGGCATTAAAATTCAATAACCAGCAGGCGCAACAACACTTCGAGATTTATGGTTTTCGAGAAGGTCGTCAAGCAGCCCCATCAAACTCAATTTCTCCCCCACAGAACCGTGACGATAACACCCTCAGCACCGCTTTTAACTTTGGCGTTCTCAATGGTAACCGTAATTTCACTAACCAATTCATAGGTACTACTAACCGCGACGACTACTACCGCTTCACTTTGGCTCAAACCAGCAACTTCAACCTGTCCTTAACTGGTCTAACTGATTCTGCCGAGGTGGATCTGATTTACGACAGCAACGGCAATGGTCAGTATGATTCTGGTGAGCAGATAGGCTACGACTATGGTAGTAAATCCAGCAATGGCTCGATTGTTAAGACTTTGGGATCTGGTACTTACTACATTCACGTCCACACTAACGACACCAGCTATAACACTAACTACGCTTTGGGAGTGTCGGCAACTCCTGCCCCACCCACAACACCCAGAGATCCAGGCAGCACTTTAGGCACGGCTCTTGATATTAGTACTGTAAGCACCAGCCGCAGTTTCACAAACTTTGTGGGCAGTGCTGACCGCAACGACTACTACCGCTTCACTTTGGCTCAGACTAGCAACTTCAACCTGTCCTTGACTGGTCTAACTGATTCTGCAGAGGTGGATCTGATTCAGGACAGCAATAACAATGCTCAGTATGATTATGGTGAGCAGATAAGCTACGACTATGGTAGTAAATCTAGCAATGGCTCGATTGTTAAGACTTTAGGAGCAGGTACTTACTACATTCACGTTCACACTAACGACTCCAGCTATAACACTAACTACACTTTGGGAGTGTCGGCAACTGCTACCCCACCCACAACACCAAGAGATCCTGGCAGTAATATGGGTACAGCTCTTGACATTGGTACTTTTAGCGGTAACCGCATCTACCGAGACTTTGTGGGCAGTGTTGACCGTGAGGACTGGTATCGCTTCAACCTGTCTAGTAACCGCAACTTTAGCCTGAACTTGACTGGTCTAACTGATTCTGCCGAGGTGGATCTGATTCAGGACAGCAATAACAATGGTCAGTATGATTATGGTGAGCAGATAGGCTACGACTATGGTAGTAAATCCAGCAATGGCTCGATTGTTAAGACTTTAGGCGCAGGTACTTACTTTATTCGCGTCCACACTAACGACACCAGCTATAACACCAACTACACTCTAACGTTGTTGGCTTAGCTAGGTGCTGTAGGAATTTGCTTTTTTGCGAAAAGATTTTAGATCCCCCAAACCACTTTTATCAACAGCGTTGCTGGGGGATCTGTCCATCTGTAAATTTTTAATTGTCTTGAGTCAATTGACGGACTTTGTCTTCAGAAAAGCCAGTCAGTTGAGTGACTTGGGCGATCGCCATTCCCGACTGCAACAAATTCAACGCTACCTGCTGTAATTGCTCCTCTGCTTGAGATGCTCTTGCCAAAGCTTGTTCTGCGCGTTGTCGT
>CAZZYE010000700.1:0-4683 GCA_964658145.1 uncultured Stigonema sp. | reverse complement strand
AATTCTACGAGATGAAACGACCGAATTCCGTTATAATGTCAGAGTATAGAAGGCAACAGAAGCTATGGTGACAACCGTGGAACAAGCGATTATTCATAGTGACCCTGATATTTTATCGGGTATTCCTGTCTTCGTTGGCACCCGTGTCCCTGCCAAAACCTTGATTGATTATTTGTCAGGTGGTCACAACATTGATGATTTTCTGGACGATTTTCCCACCGTTAGCCGGGAGCAAGCTAACGCCTTCCTTAAGCAAGCCTTTAACTTATTGCTAACTCAAGTCCATGCGAGTGCTGCTTGACGAGTGCCTACCCAAAAAGCTAAAGCGAGAACTACCAGGGTATACGGTGATTACAGTGCCGGAACAAGGCTGGGCGGGGCAGAAGAATGGGGCGTTGCTAAGGTTAGCGCAAACAGAGTTTGATGTCTTTCTGACCATTGACCAAAATCTGACCAACCAGCAAAATCTGAGTCAGATTGATCTGGCTATCGTTGTGCTAAGTGCCTAGGACAATCAGCTAGAAACCCTTCAACCTCTGATGCCGAAAGTTTTGTCAGCCCTAGAAACCATTCAGACAGGTCAGACTGTTCAGATTAGCTAGGCTGATTTAGGTTTGAAAGTTGCGATCGCGTTCTTTTTCTAATTTCTCCAGTCGTTCGCGCTTTTTTTGTCGTTGTAACTCTTGTTGCCGTTGGCGATCGCGTTCGGCTTGGTCAATTTCTACTAAGCCTCGACTCGCAGCAGAAATTGCTCAGATAGAGAACGTGGATGTATTAGAGGCAATCCTCACCAGTATCAAGACAGTGAATACTCTAGAAGAACTGCGACAAGTTTATCAACAATGACCCCTAGAAGGGTGACAAGCGTTCTGAAAACCTTTATCAGTAAGGAACCGAGTGCGCTATGAAATTATATGGTCAGAAAAAACACAAACAAAATTGATCGGAGTGTTTTCAACCAAATGGGTCGAGAAGCGTTGCTTAAGTGCAGCAAAATTCTAGGCGTTGAAACCACAAGGTTGATCAAAGGCGGCATCACAAGTGATCTGTCGAATAACCAACTTCGGTCAGGGATCAGACGATGTTTATCTCAAGGAACGTTTCCAAATAGAATCGAAAGATTGGCAAGTTTTTTAGAAGAAGAATGGATGCCTAGTGAACTAGATGCATCTGACCTGGAGGATATAGACCCAACAGAAAAAGTAATGGAATTAATTGAGAATGTTAGGAATAGCTTCGACCGTTTATCCAATTTGCAAATGCTAGAATTGTTGACAGATTGGGTTGAAAATCCTCAAGGGAATTGTTTGTATGAAGAATTAGATTTGATTGCCGAAAAACTTGGATTTAGTTATGAAGAGATTGATGACGAATATATTTTGGTACTGCCTTCGCCGGAGGTAGTCGCCACAAAAATTATCTCAATGTCCGACGCAGAATTTTATCACTCTGTGATTGCCCTAGCGCGTATTTCCTTGCCAATAGAAGAAATATCTTTGCCCCTAGTTTCAGCTTTTTTCCGTGGATATTTAACTTCTGTAAGTGAAAGCCTTTCTGCTTCTAAACCGTCCTAAATATCGAGTCGCTATCGAACAACGGGTGTATCAGACTACTGATGAAGATTCTCTGTTAGTAGGTATTCCTGATGTGGCGGTGCAACGTTCCCAAACTACAACGAACTCGGAAACACAAAATATTGCCGTTGCTGCACCCCCAGTTCAAGCTGTGACAGTGACAATTTACCGTAATAATAAGAAAAATCTTCTACTTCAAGACCTTGAACAATAATCATTGCGCCGTGATTAAATTGATTTAAAAAATAATCTTTACCCAGATACTCTAGAATAGGTACTGTGCGTTCATCAGGTAGCACAAATAAGTTTCTTAAGGTTTGCCAAGGTTGATGATCGGTTTGGGACTGAAGGCTATAAGTAGGATTTAGGTTTACCTTTGGATTATCAATAGATATATAACGCCAGTGTTCTTCATCTTTACATCTAGTAATTAAAGTAAATCTTCTGGAAGCAAAACATAGTTTAGAACCTTGACACTTATAGCCAATAGAATTACCGACTGTTTTAGTTGATTTACCAATAGAGAAAAATGCTTTATAAGGAGTTATTCCATTAAGTTCATTTGTTTGGCTCAAGCCAGTACCATTATCAAAAAATATAAAACCTGAGATTTGTAATATGGGGTATATATCAATCCTAGATGCTTCGGCATCATAAGAATTGGATATGAGTTCACGGATGATTTCACAAGGATCTTTTCGATTAACTGAAAGCTCAGAAAGGACATGTGTATAATCAATTTCAGGGTATTGTGACATATACTTAATATTCACCAATGCAGGATAAATTTTCCACATAATATTATAGCCGTGCAAGTCCGGTTATTGCGTCTGAGTTGATGGCTAGAGATTGCGATCGCACTCATACAAACCCCACACTAGCAGTCCTCAATCTGGCATAATCACACCTTTAGTACCCATAAAACTGATGTAAATCATGCCAATGTCCACCGACGAGTATGACAGCCCTTGGAAAGAAGCTATAGAAACCTACTTTCAGGAGTGCATCGAATTTTTCTTTCCTGTTGCTGCCCTTGGAATAGACTGGAAGCGAGGCTATACTTTTCTAGACAAAGAGTTACAGCAAGTCGTTCGGGATGCGGAACTAGGGCAAAGATTTGTAGACAAACTCGTTCAAGTCTGGCAACGCAGTGGCGAACAAAGGTGGGTATTAATTCATCTGGAAATCCAAAGTTATGAAGAAACCAACTTTGCTAAGCGGATGTATGTCTACCACTACCGCCTGTTTGACCGTTACAATCGGTCTATAGCTAGTCTAGCCGTCTTGGGTGACGATCGCCCGACCTGGAAACCAGATCAGTTTAGCGATGAGATATGGGGTTGTGAAGTCAAATTCAAGTTTCCCATGGTCAAATTGCTTGATTATAACCAACAATGGACAGCATTAGAAGCAAGTTCTAACCCCTTTGCCACAGTAGTGATGGCTCATTTAAAAGCAAAGGAAACACGTCAAGATGACGAAAGTCGCAAACGATGGAAGCTTGATTTAACAAAACGACTCTATGAAAAAGGCTATCAGCGGGAAGACATCATCAATCTGTTTCGATTTATCGACTGGGTGATGAGATTACCCGAAGAATTAGATAACAGTTTTTGGCAAGAAGTAACTCAATACGAGGAGGAAAAGAAAATGCCGTATGTCACTAGTGTAGAGAGAATTGGTCTTCAAAAAGGACTGCTGGAAGGCATTAAAATGGGTTTGGATCTGAAATTTGGCACTGAGGGGCTAGCAGTTTTACCAGAGATCCAAGAAATACGAGACGTGGATATATTAAGAGCAATCCTCACCAGTATCAAGACTGTGAATACTCTAGAAGAACTGCGACGAATATATCAATAATTAGCAACAAAGGGCGGCGGTAGCCGTCCATATAGTGATTTCAAGGAGGTTTACAAGTGCCATCTCCGTTTCCAGGGATGAACCCCTATTTAGAAGATCATGAATTATGGCCCGGAGTACATGGGCGATTGATAGTAGCGATCGCCGACTCGTTATCTCCTCAGCTGCGCCCGTCTTATTTTGTAGCAATTGAGGAGCGAATTTATCAAACCACTGGCGACGAAAGACTCTTAGTTGGTATTCCTGATGTCGTGGTGCAGCGTCCAGTGAATACAACGAATCCTACCATGCCGAATGTAGCGGTAGCTGCACCTTCTGTCCAACCTGCGACGGTGACGCTTCCTATGCCTGAGACAGTAAAGGAGAGATATTTAGAGGTGCGTCATGTGGGAACCAAAGAAGTAGTGACAGTGATTGAGGTTCTCTCGCCTAAGAATAAACGTTCTGGGGAAGGACGCAACGCATATGAAAGTAAGCGTCAACGGGTTTTGGGGAGTTCAACGCATCTGGTGGAAATTGATTTATTGCGTGCAGGGGAACCAATGCTGACTTTAGGCAATAGTATTCAAAGTGATTATCGGATTTTGGTGAGTCGAGGGTCACGCCGTCCCAAAGCTGATTTATATGCTTTTAATTTACAAAATGTGATTCCCTCGTTTCCACTGCCATTGCGTTCGTCAGATGTTGAACCTTTGCTGGACTTACAAACATTATTAAGTGAACTATATGACCGGGCTAGTTATGATTTAGTCATAGATTATAGCCGCAAACCAGTACCACCACTGTCAGAAGCGGATGCAGCTTGGGCTGATGCACTGTTGCGGGAGAAAGGGTTAAGGTAGTGCGTAGAGGCGCAGTGGCTTGCCGCAGGCATCGTTCATAGGAAGTTGAAATTTTTGCCGTTAGATTGGGAATACTAACTTTAGATTCCTTATCAGGTTAATCAAGTTAGTAAAAATATGAACTGGACAACCCCACACAGCGCACAACAGGCTAGCTATATCCAAATTACAAATCCAATACAGCGACTCACAAAATTTACACTTTGCATTTTACTTGCATTAATTATATGTATGACAGGGGGTTTTATCCCTGGACTGACTCTAACAAACACTGGAATAGCTGAGGCACTTACAGTCAATAGAGGTTTGTCACCATTCCAGCTAAAAAATACAGTCAGAACTTTAGTAAAAGCTGGCGAGTTTATTGCCGCTGGTAGTTCTTTTTTACCAGATATTTCTATTTTCCG
>CAZZYE010000699.1:0-4699 GCA_964658145.1 uncultured Stigonema sp. | reverse complement strand
AGTTCTGCTTCCAGCTTGTCTAAGTCAGTTTTCAACAAAACTGTCATTTGACCGACAAATGCTTTGCCTTCTCTTGGTTGTGCCACTTCCACCCAATAAACATAGCGATCGCCTACACGCAACTCTCCCCGCAAAGCTTCGCTCACAGGAGTGTTTGCGATCCTAGCAGAGTTAATCGCACTTTCGTTGGGATACTGGTACACAACAGTCGCGCGATTAAAGTCTTGATAGATGTCCAAGCCATAAATTATCCGCAAGGATTCTTGGAGGCGCTCAATTGTCATGCCGTTGATGGCATCATACATAGCAATGCGCTCACTGCGAATTTTGCTGCGATCGTTACTAAACTCCACCTTCCCAGGCGGCAGTACCGATGCTTGAAAAGTGAATCGCTGGGCAGCTGTATCGGTTTTTTGCACCAAGAATCGCTCTCCAAGGGCAGGACGAAGTGTAGGATGTGCTTTAATCCAAGCACCTACTTCCTCTGTAGATTGCCCTGGTAAAGCGTTAGCTGCTGAATCAAACATTCCTACACTAAACCAGGGAACTAGGGAAAAAGGCAAAATCAAAAAGTTAAGCAGGAGTTTTTGTAACATTTATCTTTAGGACTTACTGGCTAATCAGATACATCCCCACAAGTGCAAATCGCTCTTGTTTGACCCTAACTGGCACAAAACGGGATAATCATAGTCTGCCCAAACTATTTCCTTAAACTAAGGTTGATAGGGTTATTAACTGAACTGGAAGAAATACGGGAGGACGAGGATTCATGAGTCGATACAGCATGATTGTTCAGTGGTCAGATGAAGATCAGCTTTTTTTAGTCACAATTCCAGAGTTTGCCGATCGCGTTGTCATGCCCTGCACTCACGGCAAAACTCGTGAGGAAGCAATTCATCATGGTGAAGAAGTGATTGAGATGTACTTAGAAGGTTGGCAAGCGGAAGGTGAATCAATACCTGAACCTAATACGCTTCAAACTGTCTGATTGCCACACCTTGACTGACATCTTGCACCTTCGATAGGGAGGGCTGGTGGGCAGTGCCCACCCTACGTAATCATAAGCTTTTTGTTGCTCTGATTTTCGCAACAAGACAGTGGTGCAAGATCTGAGTTGACCCTAATCATCTTCGCCACCATTGTGTTTGAAAATTTACAGGTGGAGCTTTTTTATTTCTCTACAGTCCGTATTGCTACTTTAATCACCTTACGTTCTCTCATATCACAAAACACCTGTTCCAAATCCTTTAGTGGACGGTGTTCACTAATGAATAACTCAAAGGGAATCTTCCTGCTAGCAATCAGTGATAGCGCTGCCCGGACATATTCTGGAGTGTTGTGAAATACCCCTTTGAGGGTGAGTTCGCTGTAATGTAGCTGTTCTGTATTTACAGTAATAGTGGTATCCCGTGGACAACCGCCGAATAAGTTGACAGTTGCACCAGGACGGGCGCAAGCGATCGCCATTTCCCAAACACTTGGCACACCAGTCGCCTCAATTACCACATCTGCACCCCATCCTTGTGTAAGTTCTTTCACTACAGCAGGAATATCAGGTTGTTGATGGTAATTAAAGGTGGTTGCTGCACCCAATTTTTTCCCAATTTCTAACCTTTGGTCATTGCCTCCGAACAGCAATACGGACTCTGACAATTCGTTTGCCAATGCCACAAACATCAGCCCAATCGCCCCATCTCCAAACACCACCACACGGTCGCCTGCTTTGATGTTAGAACGAGCTACTCCATGCATCACACAAGCTAAAGGCTCGGTCATTGCCGCTAATTCGTCGGGTAATTCATCCGGTAGCGGCAAGAGATTTTGTTGCACAATTGACGCGGGAATTCTCAGGTATTCAGCAAAAGTGCCATTATTCCAGGTTAAATTGGGACACAAAGAGTATTCTTGGCGTTGACAAAAAAAACATTTTGTGCATGGTGCAGAGTTATTTGCCACCACGCGATCGCCCACTTGCCAACCTGTAACACCTTCTCCCAAAGCAACAATCTGCCCAGATGCCTCATGACCAAACAAAGTAGGAGGAAGGAGCATTTTAGCATGACCGCCACGACGCCATACTTTCAAGTCTGTACCACAAGTTGTTGCTGCTCCCACTTGAATCACCACTTCACCTGCTGCAGGGGTGGGATCGGCAACTTGTTCTAAACGTAAATCTTCTTTACCGTAAAGTAACGCTGCTAACACAGCTATTAACCTATAAATCAGATCTAACTGATTTTATCAGTTAGATCTGATTTATTAAAAACTAATTGATCTTAAGTTCCACAAATACAGGAACTTACGGTTTGCTAGACGCTAAGAAAAACTTTGCTACGAGTGCTACGAGTGCGTGAGGCTCAAAAACACAGTTCATACTCGAATTCAGCAACGCCCAATTGTGTAATCATGTTGAAAAACACTTTTGTTCCTTTGCCTTTGCATGGTGAAATAGAGATCATTCAATAACCACTTTATTATTCGTCCATGAAAAAAAAGACGACGACAACCGCATTATTCGCTACTTGTGCTGTGCTGCTTACAGCCTGCGGCGGCGGCGCTAACACGAATACTAACGACAAAACTAATTCCGCGACTAACGCCTCAACAACAACCAGTACATCTGGTGCTATTCCCATTGGTATTGCTTTGGCACAAACTAGTAACGTGGCGTTACTTGGTCAAGAGGGATTTGTAGGTTCCAGAATGGCTGAGAAGTATTTTAACGATAAAGGTGGCATCAACGGCACTCCCATTAGATTAGTCATGCAAGATACTGGCGGTGATGAAGCCGGAGCAATTAATGCTTTTCAAACTTTAATTAATAAAGATAAAGTTGTCGGTATTGTTGGTCCGACTTTGTCACAGCAAGCTTTTAGTGCTGACCCCATTGCCAACCGTGCGAAAGTCCCAGTTATTGGACCATCCAATACAGCAAAAGGAATTCCCGAAATTGGTGAATACGTTTCTCGTGTATCTGCACCTGTTTCTATCGTAGCTCCTTATTCTATGAAAGCTGCTCTCAAGCTAAATCCCCAAATTAAGAAAGTAGCAGTTTTTTACGCTCAAAATGATGCGTTTAACAAGTCGGAAACCGAAATTTTTCAGCAAACAGTTAAAAATCAAGGGCTAGAATTGGTAACAGTTCAAAAGTTCCAAACCACTGATACCGACTTTCAAGCTCCAGCCACCAATGCGCTTAACTTAAAACCCGATTTAGTAATTATATCTGGTTTAGCTGCGGATGGAGGTAATTTAGTTAGACAACTGCGAGAACTAGGTTACAAAGGCATAATTGTTGGTGGTAATGGCTTTAACACACCTAATATCTTCTCAATATGCAAAGCGCTTTGTGATGGTGTATTGGTTGCTCAAGCTTACAGTCCTGAATCTCCTGGAGCGATGAACGTGGTATTTCACAAAGCCTATGTTGACCAATATAAAAAGGAACCAGCCCAATTGAGCGCTCAATCTTTTGCAGCAGTTCAAGTGTATGTAGAAGCTTTGAAAGCTTTAGACAAAAAGAATAAAATTAGCACCATGCCCTTGGATAAACTGCGTACTGAATTAAACAAGCAACGACTAATAGGAAAGTACGACACTCCTCTGGGTGAGATTTCTTTTACACCAGGACGTGATATCGTTCAGAAAGAGTTTTATGTCTCCCAACTCAAGGTGGACAAAGATGGAAATAATGGGAAATTTGTATTAGTAAAATAGTTGCAACATGAATATATCTCTGTTTTTGCAACAATTTTTGAATGGGTTATCTATAGGCAGTGTCTATGCCATTTTTGCCTTGGGATACAGCCTTGTTTACTCAATTTTGGGCATCATTAATTTAGCTCATGGCGCAATTTTTACTTTGGGTGCATATTTGACTTATACACTCATGGGTGGTGTTTTTGGCTTTAATGGATTGCTGGCTAATGCAAAGCTGCCTGTACAATTACCATTTGCTATAGCCTTGATTTTGGGAAGTACCCTTGCAGGACTGGTTGGGGTGGCGATGGAACGTATTGCCTTTCAACCTTTGCGGCGGAAGGGATCTGACTCGTTGCTGACGGTGGTTTCCAGTTTGGGTGTGTCAGTAGTCATTGTTAACTTAATCCAGTATTTAGTTGGGGCAGAAAGTTACACTTTTCCAGCGAACACTTACGGCAATTTGCCACCCGCTATCAACTTTGGCACTCCAGAAAGCCCAATTCCGATTCGCACGGTTCAAGTGGTGATTTTTGCTGTATCGATGGTGATTGTGGCAATCCTCACCTATTTCATTAGCAGTACTAAATATGGTAAGGCAATGCAGGCGATCGCAGAAGATCCCACAACTGCTAGTTTGTTAGGAATTAACACCGATCGCTATATCATTCTGACGTTTTTTATCAGCAGTTTTTTGGCAGGAGTGGCGGGAACTTTAGTTGCTTCTAGTGTTAGTATTGCTGGACCATACTTTGGTATTAGTTTTGGGTTGCGGGGTTTAGCTGTCATTGTCTTAGGTGGTTTGGGGAGTATTCCCGGTGCGGTGTTGGGAGGCTTGCTTATTGGGCTGGTGGAGGCGTTTGTACCAGGTGAATACTCTGGCTATAAAGATGCTGTTGCCTATGGCATTCTGTTTATGATGTTATTAGTTCGACCCCAAGGTTTACTAGGGCGTCGATTTATTCAAAAAGTGTAGTTAATAGAGGGAGTAGGGAATAGG
>CAZZYE010000698.1:0-4702 GCA_964658145.1 uncultured Stigonema sp. | reverse complement strand
GCGGCTTCCAGTCATTGATGCGCGTAGTTCATTTGTTCGCATTGAAAGGGCTGGCGATGCCCACCCTACAAAAATAGCGTTATTGCAACTGGTGCAAGATGTGAGTAAAAAAAGAATACTAAGTTTTTTTAACGAACTGCCAAGGACGCAAAGAAGTAGATAGGCAATTTCAGAATAGGAAGGGAGTAGTCTGTCGTTAGAAAGAAGCACACTTTATACCAATAGATGGTTTTTTTTGGAAAAAACTTGTGTTATGTTATATTAAGTAGTCTTAATGATTTTTCTTTACTAAGCAATTTTACTAAGTTATTAAGATAAAATAAGTTTGGGTATTGGCTGCTACTTTCAAATGTAATCCCAGTCCCTATCTATAGGCAGAGGGGTAACATAAGAAATTGATGAATCCTTGAATTAAGAAACAAGGTGATTTCATTTACTTAATTATCTTTTTTCGCTTATTTTGTACCAGAGGTTGAAGTCGTATGGATCTCGAAGCTCTATTACTGGGAATTGAGCCAGTCACTATCTTAGCAGTGGGTATTGGTACAGTCGTGCTTGCACCAGTTGTCACGGCAGTAGGTTCTGTTGTGGTGGGCTCTAATATAGGTGAATCTGTATCAGCATCGGCAAGAGAATTCACAAAAAATGGTTTGGTTTTGGGGTTTGATGCCCTTGACAGTCTCCAAAAAGCTTTTGCTGAAACACAAGCAGCGTTTAGAGAAGTGTTTGTTGAGGCGATGATTGAGCATATGGCTAAAAAATCTAAGTCGGAGACACGAGAACCCCGTCGGATCGAAATTGTATCTGAATAAATTTTTGCTGCTCATAATATATAGTTAAAAAGCGGAAGAGAGTGTTAGTTAGTACTAAAACTGAAACTTTGTCAACCAGTCAGGTGGAAAGGGTAAAGTGTCAGGTTGTTCATAGAAATGAAAGGCGCATCCGTGTGGTAGTGCCGAGACTGGGTTTTGACTCAGCGTATGGTCAAAAGTTGAAAGATTTAGTTGAGTCTGTTGATTACGTCACTCATGTTCGGATTAATCCGGCTGCCAAGTCGATCGCCGTTGACTATGACTGTGGAGTTGATAAAGCGAAGATTGCTAAAGCGCAGCAACAGGTGTTTGAGATCATCAAGCAAACAACCTATGCAGAGATTAAGGAATTAGAAGTACCAGTCTCAGTTCAACAGGAGGTTGACTATTGGCAACGCTTAGGTCTACCTGTAACTAGTCTGGGTGTAGCTTTACTCGCAGGTCCCCTGGAAGTGTCAATGCCATTCTTGGTCATTGCCGGAATAATCGCAAGTGCAGCTGTGCCAATTTTTAGTAGGGCGATCGCTGGTGTTGTTGACGAGGGCAAATACAAAGTCGATCTCCTCGACTCTCTGTGGATTACCCTGCACACTCTACAGGGTCAATATGTGGCTCCAGCATTAATGGTAAGCTTGGTGGAGGCGAGTGAAGCTGTGCGTGACATAACTGTTCGCGCTAACCAGGATCAGACTTTAGAACTGCTGGATTCACCAAACCGCTATGCCTGGGTTGAACGAGATGGGGAAGAACAGCAGATACCCCTAACAGAGGTGCAAAAAGGCGATAAAGTTATTGTCTATCCCGGTGATCTGATTCCTGTTGATGGAAGTATACTCCAGGGTACGGGGTTAATTGAACAACAAAACGTAACTGGTTTTACGCCTGTTAAGTGCTTGGAGGGTCAACAGGTCTATGCTTCCACCTTGGTAGTCCAAGGTAAGTTATCTATTATAGCAGAGCGGACTGGTAAAGATACTCGGGCGGCACTGGTTACCCAGTTCCTACAAACACCTGTTACCGACACCCAAGTCGAAAACTATGTCAAGGAAGTTTCCGACAAACTTGTTGTACCAACCCTGTTTTTGAGCGGTAGTATTTTCGCTCTGACTGGTAACATCAATGGAGCGCTGGCACCACTTCAGCTTGACTTCGGCACTGGGATTGGAATTGCTGTACCGACTACCATTCTCGCTGCTCTTTCCTCGCTGGCTCGTTCTGGCGTGTTCATCCGTAGTGGTCGTGCTTTGGAAGCCCTAGCCCGTACTGATACGGTTGTTTTTGGGAAGACAGGTACTTTGACAGAGGCGATCGCCACTGTGGTTGGCATCCAAACTATTGATGACACAATCTCGACAGACGTTGTGCTGACTTTAGCTGCATCAGCTGAGCAAGAACTCAACCACCCAGTAGCAAGAGCGATTGTACGCTACGCTGCGGAAAATAATGTCCAGGTTCGAGAGTGCGAAGCCCCTGAGTATCAGGTGGGCATGGGTATTACTACTCAGATGGATGGGCAAAAGATTTTGGTTGGGAGCGATCGCTTTCTTCAAAGAGAAGGAATTGATTTAGCACCGATTTTCAACCAACATTCAAACCTGAAAACTGACACTCATTCACTTGTCTTCGTTGCTAAGAACGCTGAGTTGCTAGGGGTAATCTTGCTCGACAACCCGATCCGAAAACAAAGCGCTGATGTCATAGCAACTTTGAAGAATCAGGGTATAGAAATTCATCTGCTAACTGGAGATAACCAGCAAGCAGCCCAAGCTGTTGCTACTCAACTAGGTATAAATCCAAATAATGCCTATGACTCAGCTCTCCCTGAAAATAAGATTGACATAGTTCGCAGGCTTCAGAGCCAGGGTAAAATTGTAGCATATCTGGGGGAGGAGCTAAGTGATACTGAGAGCTTTACTTATGCAGATGTCTCTATCTCCTTTGCAAAAGAATCTGACATTGAATCGGAAACTGCTGATGTTGTGATTGTCGGCAATGACTTGAGGCAGCTCGTTCAGGCGATCGATATTGCTAAACAAGCAATGGAACTTGTATATCAAAACATCGCTCTAGTTGCTGTCCCCAATATTGGTGTTGTCATCGCAGGCGTTTTCTTTGGTTTAAACCCAGTTGCAGCAGTACTGATTAATAACTGTGCAGCACTGATTGCGGAATTGAATGGTTCACGTCCGCCCCACCAAGAATGTTATCATTGAGGCAAAGCATGATTGGAATCAGCAATGGTTACAGAGTTAATGGTGCAACCCTCTTCCTGGGTGGAAACCGGTATCACTGTAGAAATAGTAAGAGGCTTGAAGCTGTTTAAATTCACAGAGGAGCTACAGGATCGCTTTGAGGAGCTAATTGAATTGTACAAGCAGGATCAGCTTACAGATGAGCAAGAAGCAGAGCTAAAAGGCTTGGCAGAACTGGATCGAATTTTTACCTTGCTAAATGCTCGCACGATCGCTGATGCATGAGAATCAATTCCTTGACTCGCCAGATCGTGCGTCAGTGTGCAAATTACCTGTGTGAATACTGCCATTCCTCTGAAGAGGGCAGTACTACTCGATTTACGATTGATCATGGTCAGCCTAGATCGTTGGCTGGATCTGATGATTTGAATAATTTAATTCTGGCATGTCATCGCTGTAATATGCGGCGTTACAACTTCACAACTGGCATTGATCCTCAGACTGGCAATGTTGTGCAACTGTTTAATCCTAGAGTACAGCCTTGGTCTGAGCATTTTTCGTGGTCTTTGGATGGGCTGAGAGTTGTAGGTTTGACGACTATGGGTCGAGCAACTTGTAAACGCTTGGATATGAATGATGATGAACATGATGATGGGTCAATTATCAGGGCGCGACGTTTGTGGCTCCGAGGTGGATGGCATCCGCCCACAACAGACCCGATTTTGCCGGAATAGGGATGACCGGGTTGATGGGACAGGATAGTAGGATGGGCATTGCCAGCCCCAGGTCTTTGCCATTAAGAAACCGTGTTGTAAGCGGTTAATGACTTATTATATGAACCCTCACCCCGCCCTCCGGGCACCCCTCTCCCATGCTTGGGAGAGGGGACGGGGGCATCGGTCGGTATATCGTAACTGTTTATACGGACATGATATTACAACGGTATTAGCTTATAGAGGATTTATTTTCAGCTTTAACTTTGTTAGCAAGTTGCTCAGCCTTAGCCTCAGCAACTAAATCTTGAAAGGACTCCCCTACTTCATGAAAAAAAGTTTGAGTCTTGTCTAAGGCATCAAAGCTCCAAGTTAAGCTATTCTTTGCTAAATCTTTACTTGATTCCGAGAGAGACTTACCCACTGTAGCCTCTACAGCGGTGACGACAGGTGCAAGAGCTAATGCTCCAACACCAATTGCTAATGCAGTTAACGGCTCAAGTCCAAACAACAATTCCATCTGTACTAGCCCTCCAAACTAATATAACATCCTGTATCTGCGATCCGCGCCATATGATGATACTTTTTATCGAGCGCCATATACTGGCGCACTTAGAACTCAGGACTTGGCATTACTGAATAAATGATAACAAAGCCAAATGTAATTAGTATTTAAGAAAAATTAGTAAATAAACATTTATATAGCAATCCTAAATCATTCGTAAATAATAGATGATGTTGTAGGGTGGGCAATGCCCACCATTACCAGATTCTGTGGGCAATGCCCAACGCCATAAAGCTTGGTGCAGTCGCCGGGGCGCGGGAACGTCGGAAACCCGCGCCTTGCGGGCTGTCTCACCGCGCACTCTTTGTGGCTCCCCTACGAATAATTTCACAAATCCGATCGGACTGCTATATAAAATTTCTATATAGCCAGGACTTACGCAACTGGCATAAGGCGATCGCCACATTTAGTACATAAGTA
>CAZZYE010000697.1:0-4704 GCA_964658145.1 uncultured Stigonema sp. | reverse complement strand
AGGGGGACAAGGAAGACAAGGAGGACAAGGGGGAGGTGTTTGTAACTCATCTAGGATTGCTATACAGCAGTTTAGAACCTGTTCGCGATCAACAGTACTGATATACTTCTTCATATAATTTTTGAATTCATGACAGCAGACTATTCAGATAAGAATGTCAACTTTACTGATGTCAGAGTTCAACTAACTCATGCTACTTTTATGTGTGACCATTTTTCTTCCATCTGCGAATCCTTCCAGAGTCCGGATGATGGTAAAATTACCGAACTCAGCCAGTCTAACTCCCTGCTAAACGACCGCTACCGTATCCTCAAACCCCTTGGTCAAGGTGGCTTTGGTAAAACATTTCTCGCTGTTGATGAAAAACTTCAAGCCCAAACGAAGGAGAACACGTGTTTTGGGCATCCAACACCCCAACTCTGCGTTATCAAACAATTCTTTCCACAAAGCCACACTGTCCAGCATCACCAGAAAGCCTATGAATTATTTTACCAGGAATCTCTACATTTAGGAGAACTCGGCAAGCATCCCCAAATTCCCCAACTGCTAGACACCTTCGAGGAGGATGGACAGCAGTATTTAGTCCAACAATGGATTGATGGGCAAACCTTGGAACAGGAATTGGCAGAAGCCGGACCATTTAATGAAGCTGAAATTAGGCAGTTGCTCCAGGAGTTGCTGCCAGTGTTGCAATTTGTCCATGAGCATCAGGTAATTCACCGCGACATCAAACCTGCCAACATTATTCGTCGTCGATCCCCCCCTGTCCCACCAAGGGGGGATATCGTTCTAGTAGATTTCGGGGCTGCTAAGTATGTCTGTGGCGGAATGCTAGAAAAGACCGGAACCCTGATTGGTAGTGCCGAATACGCAGCGCCAGAGCAGATCAGAGGCAAAGCTGTATTTGCCAGCGACCTCTATAGCCTAGGTGTTACTTGTTTGCACTTGCTAACGCAGATGCCGCCGTTTGACCTGTACGACTGCAGTGAAAATACCTGGATATGGCGACCATACCTTACCGAGCCTATCAGTCCTTCTTTGGAGCAGATTCTCTACAAGTTGCTGCAAGGAGCAACCAAACGACGCTACCAATCAGCGACAGAGGTTCTCTTAGACTTGAATGCTTTGTCAAAACACATTTTTGTGCCATCACCGACTACAAGCAAGAGGATAGATGATGACGATTTTGAAACTCCCTACTTTGGGTTTAGCCGCAAAGAAAATCTACCTGCTTCAATAACTGCATACGCCGCAGCACTGGATATTCACTCCATCGCTTCTATAACGTTATTTGACCCTCAAACACAAACTTGGTATCACCTGCCCCCAAAAATGCAAGCTTCAGAGATTGCACGAAAAGTAACTGCGTTCTTAGGTCCACGTCTGGCAGCCGGCGCAAGCACTCTTGCTGTTCGAGATAAAATGTCTCTAGGGGCTTCCAGCAGAAAAATATTGAACCCAGGCAAAACACCTTCGTTTTTTGGGGCGATCGCTGCTACCTCTGTTACTTGCTTTACCGTAGCTCTTCTGGTCTTAGGAATTCAATCACACTCGAGTGCTACCTTCTGGAAAGTAGAGAAATTTAGGATTTTTCAGGAGCTTTTCAGCATAGGACGGAAGTAAGATCACTTTTGTCACCATTAACTTCGCTCATAATGTACAATTCCTCCGCTTCAGCCAACAATACCTACAGTCGTCTTGCCCGTTGCGGCAAGCATAAGATTTTTATTGGCATGGCTCCCGGTGTTGGCAAAACCTACAAGATGCTGGATGAAGCCCACCGACTCAAACAAGATGGTATAGACGTAGTCGTTGGATGGTTGGAAACCCACGGTCGCCAGGACACAGCTGCTAAAGCCCTTGGCTTGGAGGTGATTCCACCTTATACAATAGAACAGGATGAGTTGATACTTAGCGAGATGGATACTGATGCCATCCTGCTCCGCCAACCTCAGGTAGTTCTGGTCGATCAACTGGCGCACACTAACTTTCTAGAGTTAGAGCAAAAGAGACGCTACCAGTATGTGGAAGCAATTTTGGCAGCAGGTATTGATGTTTACTCCACGGTCAATATTCAACACTTGGAGAGCCTCAGCAATCTGGTTACTCAAATTACGGGGGTTGTTGTGCAGGAGTGCATTCCCGATCGGTTATTAGAAATGGCTGACGAAGTGGTGGTTGTGGATGTCACGCCAGAAACGTTGTTCGTGCGGTTACTGGAGGGCAAAATTTATCCACAGGAAAAAATTGAGCCGGAAGTGCAAAACTTATTCCAACACCGCAACTTGGTTGCTCTGCGGGAACTGGCACTGCGGGAAGTAGCAGATAACATTGAAAAGAAAGAAATTCGTGAAGCAACCCAACTAAAGTGTAACGGTAAAGCTCCAACCGGACACGTCTGTAATATTCACGAACGAATACTAGTTTGTGTTTCTACTGAGCCAAAATCTCTACAACTAATTCGACGGGGAGCCATGCTGGCTGATTACATGAAGGCATCTCTCTACGTTTTGTTTGTCAAGAACCCTGACCGCTTCCCGATCAAAGAGGAAGCACTTTACATAGAAACTTGCAAGCAAATTTGCTTGGAGTTTAAGGGCAAGTTTTTACAAGTATCCGACTTTAACACAGCACAAGAAATTGCTCAGGTTGCAAAGTCCTACCGGATTACTCAAGTGGTGTTAGGTCAATCTCGTCGTCGTTCTTGGTGGCAGATGATGCTACGCGGGTCTCTGATTAACCAACTAATGGGATTGCTCACCCAAATCGACCTGCATATTATCTCATTTGAAAAATAAGCAGTTCTCGCCGTGAAAATTAGGCTTTTTCGGATATAGACTTTTGACTCCAGTGATTATATATGGGTGTATTTTATCCATCTAAAAAGTAAAAAAAACGGCATCTGAGTTCGACGACTAAGTAATAGCGCATACAACGGTTGGGGAAACTGGCTCTTTTCCTCTGGGAATTATTAGAGGACTGTAGTGATGAGAGACTTCTATAAATAGAGGTTTTTAAGATGTATAATTCGGATTTTTTACGACTTTCTGTATTAAGAGAAGATAGTTTTAATCAGACAACCATGATGAGCATCATAGTGGGAGCAGCAAAACCAAGCACAAAACCGCAAATGGAAACCATGCCCCATACACCACAGTTTGTTGCGACTATTTGCTTAATCATTGTTTGCAAAATTGCCATTCTTATTTTTATAGCACGTATTTTTAAGCTTTCACGAAATGGCAAATTAACTATTAACCGCTTAAAGCAACTTCCTTGTAGGAACTGTCGATATTTTAAGGAAAGCCATTATCTTAATTGTGCGGTACACCCTTCTATTGTGTTAACCAAAGAAGCGCTCAATTGCCCTGACTACTGGTCTAAGAGTCGTATGACCTCACCGGAATCTACCGATGATCGTCTCCGCTGATACTCACATCCTCTTAGTGTATATGTGAGAACTATATCTATAAATATAAATAGTTTAGCTTAGGAAATAAACAATATATATGACAATACGGTTTAGTTAGAAGCGTCACTCCCTGAAGATCCCCCCAACCCACGCCAGTCGCCTGCGGAGGGAAACCCTCCGGAGAGCGCTGGCTCCCCTTAAAAAGGGGGGCTATGTTCACCTGTGTTTAAGGGGGGCTAGGGGGGATCAAGCCTTAACACCAAGCGTATTGATATATATAATATGACTTGCGGTACAACAGTTGAAATCCTGACAAAATATATCTAGAAGCACATTAAAGTTTTCAAGGAAGTATTACAGAATAGTATTGAAATGAAATGAAACAACTATTGTGTGTTGGAAAATCAAAAGTTTGCTGATCCTAGCCTACTTGGGGTTTTGATTCAGAGTTCATAATTATGATTCCCTTACTACGTCCCCTAATAACAGCAGCGCTTGTCCTGACTCCCTCCCTAGTGAGCCAAGTTAATAGTTTGCAAAGAATGCATGCGATTCAACAGCTTCAACAAACAAAGAGATGTCTTGGCTGTCATCTATCTGGAGTGAACTTGTCAGCGGTAAACTTAGAAGGAGTTGACCTGCGCTCAGCCGACCTTCAGGGAGCAAACTTGAAGAACGCCAATCTCCGGTATGCAAATTTGGAGTGGGTAGACCTTCGTAATGCCAATCTCCAAGGATCTGATCTGACTGGAGCAACCCTGAGGAGTACCTTGCTAGTTAATGCAGATCTGCAAGGAGCGAATCTGAAGGCGTCTAACCTGGACTCCGCCGATTTGAGGAATGCCAATCTCAGCCGCGCAAATCTTGTCAAAGCTTCAAGACCTGACGACATCCAAGGTAGCCACTCTGTGACTCTATGTAAAACAATACTGCCCAATGGAATGACATCGGGTCGAGACTGCAAGTAAGTGGGCGATGCCTGCGGCGGGCTTCGCCTACGCTACTGTGCGGTATCAAAAATACAGATAGGGTAGTCTACTGAGAAAAACTTCGTTTTGGAGCAAATTGTCTGACTCTGGGTGTTAACTTGACTCCGTATTGTTGACCTAGGCTATAAACTTGCCATCCTTTTTGAGGACCTAACAGTATTTTCAGGTTCAAAAACATTTCATATCCAGTTGATGCCGATACTCTATTGTGAGTAACTATTACCAGATATGGACGGTATTTCCAACCTTTTCAGGACTTACGCAACTGGCATAAGGCGATCGCCACATTTAGTACATAAGTAT
>CAZZYE010000696.1:0-4709 GCA_964658145.1 uncultured Stigonema sp. | reverse complement strand
AATGCCCCATTCCCCATTCCCTCTCAGGTGACTTTACAAAATCTTTAATTTTGAAAGAAAATAAAATCAAAAATTATACGTGGTTTTATTTTTTTAAAAGTCAATAAAAACACAACTGCATAAGTTAAAACCTACATATTTAAGGGTTTTATGCTGCTGCTAAGTACCTATGTGAGACAATAAACGCTCTATTTTTAAAACTGTTACTTTTAAAGAATATTTACAGCGAGGCTGGTTACTATTTAGCCAATAATTCTGCTGTTATTCAAATATCTACATTTGAATTTTTGCTTTATTTGCCTTGCTATAGTTAACGTTCAGCCACGAGAGCCAACATAAAATTATGGTTTCTGTAAGTATAGTTATAAGTCTGTTTATATACAAAAATATATGTATTAATCTAAACAATTAAATTATCCATTTTACAGAAAATTACTACCGTACAAGTTATTTTTTTTACTAAGAAGACAAGGAAAAAAAGCATTGTATAAAATGCTTTATGATTGACTAGGAAGCGAAAAGTGCCTGACTAGTAACGATATAGTAAAGATTGATGGATAGGGTTGACTATCTCAATGTTGTGACTTTAGCTTGAAATGAAGCCGAAGAAATTTTTCACTTCTTTCATGGCAAAAAGGATTCCTATTTTTGCTGGATGTCGTACTAGTTAGTAGTTCATAATTCGCCAATTGTAGTTATTAATACATCAATTACGAATTATTTAGTTGAAGAAGGTTTCTCAAAATCTTACAAATTTCGATGTTAGAGGATTTTGATGGTTGCTGACACTAGTCTGGAGCATGGTCTGAAGCAAGGGCAATTGGTTATTGCTTCCCCACCAAGCGTGGTTGACATCAGACAAATATCTACAATTCTGCGTCGCCGACGCTTGCTAATCTTGGGTGTTTCCTGTGCAGTCATGTCGGTTGGAAGCCTTTTGGCTTTAACGACAAAACCGACGTACCAGAGTTCTATGCAGATCCTGGTAAATTCCCATCTTAACGAGGGTGTACAGTCAAATAATGTTCTCTTAGGTACAGACAGCACCTCTGGTAACCTTAATGTTGAAGCTATAGACTACACGAAGCTGATGCTAAGTTCTATGCTGATACAAAAGGCTGTAGATTCGCTTCGTGTTAAATATCCAGATATCACAGTAGAAGATATCAAAGGTAAGAAGGGTAAACAAAAACCTCTGATTGTCACCAAGGTAGAAGAGGAAACTGGAGGCAATAAGGTTCAAAGTCAAGTAGTTGAGGTTTCCTTTAAGGCTAACGATCCAGTTAAAACCCAAAAAGTCCTTCAAGCCTTGCAAAAAGTATATGATGACTACAAGGTACAGCAACAAAAAGAGCGACTTTCTCAAGGGCTTTCTTTGTTTAACGAGCGACTGCCTAAAATCAAAAATGAGGTGATTCAAGCTGAGAAAAATTTGGAACAGTTTCGTAAGAAAAATAATTTACTGAATCCGGAGGTACAAGGAAAAATTCTTCTGGAGTCTCTTGCCGAAACGAAAAAACAATTACGACTCACTCGTGCACAAATTCAAGACGTAAAAGCTCGTTACAATTACCTACACAAAGAACTAGCGTCCTCAACTCAGAAGGCACTCATCCCTGTTCCTCTGAGTCAGTCAATGCACTACCAAAAGCTGCTCGATCAAATTCACAATACGGAATTAGCTTTGGATAGAGAACGCCTGCGCTATACAGACGAGTCCCCAGTAGTAAAAACACTGGTACACCAACGTCAGAGTCAAATAGCGCTCTTACGGGAAGAAATTGCGCGATCGCAAGGAGATAAAGGAGATAAAGCCGATCAATGGACACCACTCGCTTTCACAAAGAAAGACAGTCTTGTCGATAAGTTCTCCATACCAGTCGAATTGACAGCAGCGGTTTCGGCTCAAGTTCCCAAGAATCTCGGCACACAAGTGTCCAGTCAAGACGCTATTTTCAATGGAGAAGTGTCCTCCATCATAGGATCAGCACCAAACACACAAGGGCAGATGGCAGGAGTTGACCAGAAGCTGGTGTCAGATTTAATTGATGTAGAGACAACTGCCAAAGGACTAAGTGCCAATGAAAAGAGTTTAGTTACGTCAGAACAGCAAATCCGTTCAGATCTCAGCAAATATCAGAACTTAATAGCAGAGTACAAGCATCTGTTGCCTGTTGTTGAAACTAATCGCAAAGCACTTGAGCAACTTATGGCTGCTCAAAATTCCTTGGGACTCAAGATTGCTGAGGCTGGGTTTGATTGGCAAGTGTTGGAAGAACCCCAAAGGGGAATCTATTTGGGCAGCAGTAGTTTATTATTTTTACTTGGGTCCGTAGTCATTGGACCACTTTTAGGTATTGCCACCGCCTTAATGCGGGAATTGTCGAATGATGTCATCTATTCTCCACAAGATTTACAGAAGCTGACAAATCTCCGACTATTGGGGACAGTACCAATACTGCAGCCTGGTACAAAAAAGAGGCTTTTCAACCTGCCTTTTGGTGGATGGCAAAAGTACGCTGACCAGTCATTAGAAGCTACATCTGACGACAAGTTGCTCGATATCGACGCCTTTTTGCCTTCTCATGAAACGTTGGATATAGCGTACCAAAACATTCAAATATTGGGCTTTCCCTTAACGTGCAAGTCCTTGATGTTGACTTCAGCACTACTAGGGGAAGGTAAGTCAACCTTAGCGCTGGGACTGGCGGTTAGTGCTGCCCACATGCATCGACGGGTATTACTTATAGATGCTAACTTGCGCAAGCCCAGCCTGCACAAAATTCTGCAACTTTCAAATGACTGGGGACTATCTCTGTTATTGATAGATGAGACAAATACCCACCTTAAAGATTATATCCAGCCCATTCACCCTGCCATTGATGTTTTGACTGCTGGACCTACACCAGAAGATACGGTGAAGCTGCTCAGTTCTGACCGCATGAAAGAACTGCTTAAGTTGTTTAAGCAAACCTATGACCTAGTACTGATAGATACTCCTCCGATTCTAAAAACGGTAGATACCAGACTTATAGCTTCTATATGTGATGGGATTGCGATTGTGAGTCGCATTGGTCAGGTAACCCGAACTGAACTGACTCAAGCTACAGAAATTTTTAGCAAGAGTCAGTTGAATTTGATTGGGATCATCGCCAATGAAGCGAGCGATCGCGTGTAGCAGGTACAGTACCTTTATTAACTTATGTCATCCCCGCTCCACTTGCGAGCGGGGAATTTCCGTATTTTATAATAAAGAATTTTACTAGTATTTCAGTGTCAATTTATACATAATTTGTGGCGAATTTATGATGGGATAGATTTATTTTAAGTTACATATTTAACAAATTTACCTGTATGTACATTCTAAACTGTAAAATACTTTTCCTTCTTCATGCCCCCCCTGCCTGAAAGAGGCGCGAAAATTGCTAGACTGTTGACGTATCACTAGATAGCGTAAAAGGTTCTCAACCGAGAACTACGGACACTTTCGTTGTTCTTCTGTATTGACTTTGAAATCTTATCTACGGGAAACTACTGCTAATTAGAGCATGAAATTCCAAATGTTTTTCACCGCGTTATTTTCCCAAATTAAAGGACGCCATTGGTGGCTTGGTGTCTTCTTGTGGATTGCTTTAATTACCCCAGCCCAAGCATCTGTAATTCTACGCGTGGCAATTCAAAAGGGGGTTAATCAGGTAAAAGTCGGCAGTTCCACGACTGCGGTTGTCAAGGATGGTAGCGGTCGTACTTTGGGACAGTTGCCGGGAATGAGCTCCTTTTATGCCCAAGCAGTTCCTGGCGGAGTTGCTTTGGAGAGTTGGCGATCTGGTTTATTTTGGATTGAGCCAACAGGTAAGGGATTTGTTTATATTAATGATCGCTGGTATCGAGGTAGAACGCTCGTTATCTTTATCCCTACAGAAAAAGGTATAGCTGCCGTTAACTGGGTTGATTTGGAAGAATATCTCTACAGCGTCATCGGTGGCGAAATGGATACCGCATGGCCCCAAGAAGCCTTGAAAGCCCAAGCGATTACCGCCCGTACCTTTGCCTTGTATGAGCGGCAAAGACAGCGCAATAATCCCATTTACGATCTAGGCGCTAGCCCGGATCATTGGCAAATGTACAAAGGTGTCATCAGTGAATCTCCCACTACTTACGCCTCAGTAGATGCTACAGCCGGACAGGTACTTACTTACCAAAACAGGATTATTCTCTCTGTTTTCCATAATTGTTCTGGCGGACACACGGAAAACGTGGAGGATGTTTGGGGAAGCACCGAACCATACCTCCGTGGGGTACAAGACTTCGATCAAAATGTCAGCGAGTGCAATTGGGTGAAAACCTTCTCCCCCGCAGAAATTAGTGCCGACGTTTCTGGAGTAGGCAATGTCCAGCAGATGATTACACAGACTTTATCACCCTTTGGCAGTGTGAAAGTCTTGAGAATTGTCGGCGATCAAGGTACGAAGGATCTAAAACTTGAGCAGGTGCGTACTGCGCTCAAGCTCAAGAGTACCCGCTTTACCGTCAGCAAGGCGGCAGATGGCAGTTTCGTACTTCAAGGGCATGGTTGGGGTCATAGTATAGGCATGAGTCAGTGGGGAGCGTACAATCTGGCTCGGCGGGGATACAATCACCTGCAAATTTTGAATTATTATTTTCAAGGCGTAGCCCTAGCGCCAATTCAGGTGAAATAGGGAATGGGG
>CAZZYE010000695.1:0-4711 GCA_964658145.1 uncultured Stigonema sp. | reverse complement strand
ACTGTACGGGCGAACGGCCGTTTGCCCCTACTAACAACTAACCAGTTCTATTGTGTTACTTTCAGTTCATATTTGTTCCACAGGGTTCCCCCTTGGGAGCCGAGAGCAGAAAATTTGACGTTTTGGATGCGATCGCGCACCGCTGCTAAAGACAACGCAGTCACTAAATAAACATAGGGTAAATTTTCCTGGGAAAGGCGTTGGGTTTCGGCATAGATCTCTTTGCGTTTTGCGTCGTCTAATTCCCGCGCTGCTTCAATGTAAAGACGACCAAGTTCCGCCTCCCAAGGAGCCACTTCCCAGCCAATCAGTGGTTCTTGTGTTGCTTGTGGTTTCTGATTAAAAGTATGTAACCCACCTTCAGGTAACCAGACATTCGCTCCATCATTAGGCTCTATCCCTCCAATCAAGCCTAATAAATAACATTCCCAATCGAGGGTATTAGACATTTTGTCTGTGAGGGTATTGAAAGCAATCGGATTAAAATCCACTGTCATGCCGATTTTACTCAAATCTTGCTGGATTTGCGCTCCCATTAACGCACGGGTTTTATTTTCAGCATTAGTCAGCAAGGTGAACCGCACACGATTGCCGTCAGCATCCAGTAACTGCTTTCTATCGTTATATTTAAAACCTGCATTTAATAGTAATTTTTTAGCTTTTTCTGGGTTGTAATCGTAAACTTTCAGACCTTTTTCTTGATTAAGATAGTAGGGGCTTTGAATCTCAATTGGTGAATTCTGCAAGACACCAATACCTCGAAAGACATTATTTAGCATTGTTTGTCTGTCGATAGCATAGGCAACTGCTTGTCTAAAAGCAAGATTATTAAACCAACGAGATTTAATCGGATTAACTACAGGAACACCATTTTTCCTTCGACCTTTGTTGAGGTTAAAGGCAAGAAAATTTGTGCCGAATGATGGACCACCATTGTAGATAGTAAACTTTCCTCGTTTCTCTTCATGCTTAAGTAGGGAAAAATTTTCTGGAGTGACTTGGACTATATCCAAACCTCCAGAACGAAACTGAAGTATGGCTGTATCAGTAGATTCAATAATTTGCCAAACAATCCGCTCAACGTAAGGCAATTGATTACCTTGACTATCTTTACGCCAGTAATAAGGATTACGTCGGAAGACTACGCGCTGACTAGGAGCATAGCTTTCTATTTTGTAGGAACCGTTAACAATAATTTTACTGGGGTCGGTGTCTGTTCCCCAAGTAGATAGAAAAGCCGGATGACCATTTGCATCCTGAGATTTAACAGCTGGAAGTAAAGCGTGTTTTGGCAAAATGGCAATTGAACTTGATGAGCCGCCTGAATTAGTGAAAAGAAAAGGTGCAAAAGGCTCAGGGAGAATAAATTCAACCCGGCGATTGTCTATTTTGTGGAGCTTGGGAAAAGCACCACTCTTACCAATTTTCAGACCATCTTTCCAATCTGTCGGAATCTGTTTATTGAAAATCACATCTTCATAAGTGAAGATAACATCGTCTGTAGTCAGTGGTTCGCCATCTGACCATTTCAAACCCTCTCGCAGGGTAAAAACTATCTGCTTTTTGTCTTCAGAAATTTCCCATGATTCAGCTAAGGCTGGTTCAATTTTGCCTGTGATCCCGTTGAGGGTGGTGAGTCCTTCAGCCGTGAACAGAAAAACATGAGGAAATTCTTGATTGAAGGCGTAGTTAAACGTTTTCGGATCGCCGATATTATTAGTAACCCATTGGGATTGCGCCGCCTCAGCTTTGAACTTGGCTGGGTTGCAGCTAATAAGGGTAAACTGACAACTCAGCACTAAAGTTAACATTAGTACAATCGAAAACCAACGGC
This sequence comes from uncultured Stigonema sp., assembly GCA_964658145.1. Lineage (GTDB taxonomy): Bacteria > Cyanobacteriota > Cyanobacteriia > Cyanobacteriales > Nostocaceae > Stigonema. Next base: position 2,877 of record CAZZYE010000695.1, on the reverse strand, counting down.
GGTGAGAAGAGAAGAAGGCAAAAATCATGGGAGTGAAATACTACCAGAGAGGCTAGAAGAGGGATAGTGTTAGCGTGGTTAAAACACCAAATTGTAGGGTGGGCACTGCCCACCAACCTTACGCCATTGTGCGGCATAGCCCTACCTACATGTTTATTCGCCAACAGCATCCTTTAGGGTGTCAGCTACTCTCAATTAAGCAGCTTTGTTTTTTGTATCTTTGAGTTCATATATATTCCAGGTGTAGCCGCCAATGGGCGAGTATTTTACTCCTTGAATGGTATTACGCACTGCCGCTAAAGACAGCCCATTGAACAGGTGAATAAAAGGCAGGTACTCTTGTGAAAGACGTTGCGTTTCCGCATAGATTGCTTTACGTTTCGCTTCGTCTGTCTCTCTTGCCCCTTCAATGTAAAGGGCTTCAATTTTCTTCTCCCAATCAGCAACTTCCCATCCCTCAATTGGGGGTTGTCCTTTTGGGGGTTTCTGATTGAAGACGTGGAAGCTGCCCTCTACAGACCAGACATTGTAACCACCATGCGGCTCAATATCGCCGGTAATGTTTCCATACCAACATTCCCAATCTAGGGTGTTAGAAATTTTTTCTCCAATGATATTGAAGTTCAGGAAATCTAAATCAACTGTAATGCCTATCTTGCTCAGATCCTGTTTGATCCTGGGTGTGATTGTGGGTGGAGTACTACCAGCAGACGCTGCTGACATTGTGAAGCGCACTCGATTTCCGTCTGCATCAAGCAGCTGACCCTTATTGTCGTATTTGAATCCCGCTCCCAGTAAAAGTTGCTTAGCTTTTTCTGGATTGTAGTCATAGGTTTTTAGACCTTCTTTGGGAGAAAAGTAGTAGGGACTGGGGACGGAAATCGGAGAGTTTTGCGGTTGACCTAATCCCCGCAGGCTATTGTTGATAATGGTTTGGCGATCTATGGCGTAGGCGACTGCTTGTCTAAAAGCAACGTTGTTAAACCAGCGAGACTTTATTGGATCGATAAGCGGCTTGCCGTTGCGACGACCTTTGTTGAGATTGAAAGTGATAAAACTTGTGCCAGAGTTAGGTCCAGCATTTTGGATGGTAAAGTTACCTCGCTTTTCTTCATGCTTGAGCAATTGAAAATTTAAAGGACTAACTTCTAGTAAATCTAACCCTCCAGAGCGAAACTGTGCCAAAGCTGTATCAGGCGATTCTATGATTTGCCAGATAATACGCTCTATGTAAGGTTGTGGTTTGCCTTGTGCATCTTTGCGCCAGTAGTAAGGGTTGCGCCGAAATACCAAGCGTTCGCTGGTTGAGTAGGTCTCCATTGTGTAAGGACCATTAACAACTATTTTCTTCGGGTCTGTATTTGTTCCCCACGTGGAGAGAAACTGTGGTCTGCCGTTTGCTTGATTGGTTTCCACTGCTTGGCGCAGGGCGTGTTCTGGTAGAATGGCTATCCCTGCTGCGATTGATCGTAGGAAGGGAGCAAACGGTTCTGGCAAAATAAATTCCACTCGACGGTTGTCAATTTTGCGGACTTTGGGAAAAGCTTTACTCACACCGATACGGAGACCATCTTGGGTATAGGTGGGAATGCGCTTGTTCATGTATATGTCATTGAAGGAGAAAACGACATCATCGGCTGTTAATGGCTTACCATCCGACCACTTCAATCCTTCTCTCAAGGTAAAGACGTACCGTAGCTTGTCTTCAGAGATTTTCCAAGATTCAGCCATAGCTGGCTCAATTTCCTTAGTTACTCCGTTTTGAGTAGCTAATGCCTCATAGGTGAAATCAGAAATATTGGGAGACTCTTGGATCAGGGCGTAGTTAAAGGTTTTAGGCTCACTCGGCGTAGTAACTACCAACTGGGGAATTTGTGCTGCGGCAGTTTTAAAATCAGAAGGATTACAGCCATAGAGGGCGATCGCAACCCAAAAAGCCAGTAAAGCCAAAATCCAACTACGTCGCCCAATTTTTGTAAAAATGCCAGAATTCATAAATGCGCTGAATCTTTTAAAATTTAACGGAGACGAGACTTTTGGTGAGCCTCTAAGACTGATAACGCTTCCATATAACACACGCTTGGTATCGCTATTTGGACTGATGTTGGTGTGTTTAGCAATAAAGTATTAGCTTGGGGATCGCGTCCTGTGGCAATACTCATGGCGAAGTTAGTTTCAACGTACAAAATCATACAATCAAAAATTATCAGGGCGCGGATGATAATATCTCAAAACGATGTATTTCAAGTTGCTATTAATCCTTATTTCAACTTCAGGTTGCGTCGCTCCATCTTTAAGTAGCCCTAACAAACCAATCGATTTGATCTGTTCTTTACCTGGTGGTTTTTCAAGCTTCCAAGTACGTCGTAAATCACCCAGCCAAGATTCAGCAAATGTTCCAAGGAGGCGATTAGATATCGATTTTTCAAAGATAAAACCATAAGGAGTAAGCACATCAAGAGTATTAAGGACGCAAACGGGTTCTGACAAATTGGGACTGTCCCATTGAAAATTTTTTATTTTTTCCATGTCAATAAACATGACGAAGGGAATTGCCCCATTGCCGACTTGTAACCAGGAAATAACTTCAGAGGTATCCCCTTGTTTTTTGGGGTTTACTTGAGCCTGAACCAACAAAACTATCAATTCATCACTGTCTAAGATCACAATTTCAGGCTGGATGCGATAGACAGTTTTTTCTAACTCTTGGGTGTTCATAATTTATTTATTGAAGGAGAAAGCGTAGTTAAAGGCTTTAGGGTCAAAGGAATTACTTCAAGATGGTGCGTTACACTACTTTAACGCACCCTACACATTTACTCTTTTGTATCCGTTCAGGGGGGGCGATAGGAAGAAACACTCATGACTCAATTTCCT
>CAZZYE010000694.1:2833-4715 GCA_964658145.1 uncultured Stigonema sp. | reverse complement strand
CGATCTTAACTAAAAATTCCTTATTAATGAATTAATTAATAATTAATTCATTGAGGTACAGGTTCCCCTAGACGCCGCGCTTCGCTCGCAGCGCTTCGCGTTTTAATTAGGAAAAAGAAAAAATGCGATCGCGATCTTCAAAGCGATCTTCTCCCAAGGGGAGACGCTTCGCGAACGAAGAAGGAGCGCTACTCGTCTCGTAGAGAAGCATCTTTACTACAAGCCCCTGCATTTATGATGTTGTTGGCGAATTAATGTAGGCTGAAACCCCACATCCTCGTTCCTACGCAGAGCGTAGGAATGTAGTCTTCGAGGCTCCGCCTCCTAAATATTACCAGAGGCAGCAGCCCACAGAACTGCATTCCCAAGCAGGAGCCTGGGAACGAGAGTGAGGGGTCTAACCCCTTACGAATTGACCAACAACATCATTTATGCATGGGCTAATAATTACGAATTACGAATTATCAATTACGAATTGTCGCGAAGCGACTTGACTAGTTTTGCCTGTATGGCAAAGGTTACGAAAATAGAGCTTTAGGCAACCAATGAGCGTGTGTTGCTCATCAAACTTCCCGTTAGGCACTACGGTTTAATGAGCGGTGAAGTAGCCATTGTTATCTTTGAGCCAGAGTTTCAGTCCTACGCAACCATGCCGTTGTCACGAGCGATGCAGAAGTATCCAGTAGACATCTCCGAAAAACAATGTAGAGACGCGAAATTTCGCGTCTCTACAAGGATTTCAGGTAACGCATAATTAATTTTCGGAGATGTCTAGTGGTATAAATTACGAATTGGAACTTAAGAGCGTATGATAGAGGAATTCGCTTCCCAAGAAAGGCTTTGGCAACAACGCTGCTTAACTCCTGCATAGCTAACTTCCTTTTCAACATATGAATATCCATTTATTTTACTTTTAACAAAGTCAGATTATGGTAAAGTTGTGATTAATGTTTTTGCGTCATTTATAGTTAATGGCACACGAGATAACCACTTAATATTAGGCATTAGTTTGATGTTATCTTCTGTATACAGAGCATAATCTGCCACCATCAAACCATCGACTTCTATTTGATTTTGATATTCTACAGCAATTGCTCCAAAACATGTTGAATCAACTTCATTCCCTGATGCCGATTTCAAAAATATTGGTATATCTCCATCTCCTGAGCAGATCAATTGCATGATAAATTGTTTCAAATCTGCTCTATGGTCGCGAGAATAACCATATGTAATATTTATGGCTTCAAGTGATTTAGTTTCTGATTCCTCTGGAGATTGAAAATCACCAAAGCTTTTAAAGGTGACCTCGGGTAAACTATACTTGTATTCCCCATGCACATGAAATGAAGATGAGTCTAAATGTGAGGTTTTTAAAGATATTTCAAAAATTTTGACGACAACTAAACTAATGGCTAAAAATATTGTATCTAGCCCGAGTAGAAATAATTTATCCATCACCCTACCGAGTTTATCATCATTTAAATATTCGGCTTTTACTCCCTGACCAATTAAATGCTCGCAAGCGATGTTCTCAAAAAATTTGGTCAACATGTATAAGGGTTGAGAAACCATTCCTAACCCGTTTAATATCATTGCTTTAACTACATGTCCAGCACTCACTTTTTCTCCTGGTTCTTCCCCTATTAAATCATTAATTATTTCCACCAATCCAATCGCATCTATTATTCCTGCGACTATGCCTAAATGGTCTATATTCTTAATTTCAATATCTTTGACGTTAACCATGACAACAAAGTAACCACACACAACGATATAAGTTTAAATTTTCACATTTTTTGTGACTATTTGTGCCAGAAATTTTATACTTAATCGAATTATAAAAAGGGGGAAGGGAGAGGCTGCGATTGGCAGCCTCTCCCTT
>CAZZYE010000694.1:0-2823 GCA_964658145.1 uncultured Stigonema sp. | reverse complement strand
CCCCCCACCACATGATAATGATTCTTATTTTTATACGCAACCTATGAATGTTATATTAGCTGCACATCTAGATTAATAGTAATTATTCTTATTTAGGGGTAATAAACTTTCTTGTTCAATAGTTCTTCTGTACTAAATAGATCTGTTTCGTTGAGGTGTGACAGTTGTGGGTGCGGAATGTGGGTTTTAACCAGTGGTTATGTCTAGTCTGTCCATTTGCCTACAAAAGTGATTGTCGAGGATCGTTTGACGGTGGATGCCAGTCTGCTTCACGCCACAACGCACGAGCTTCTTGGATAGATCGTTCTCCTTTATATCTTTCATCATTCATGTCTAAGCGATCGCAAGTTGCTCGTCCAATAGCCGTAGTCCCAATAATTTTGGTGGCATCGGCTGACCAAGTGAAATGTTCAAGCCATAAATGTTTGCGTGGATTAAACAAAGGCAGAATAGCATTCGTTTCAAGATCGCGCCCGACAACGAAGTTATATCGGTGTTGGTTGCAGCGACTGCTTTTCATTCGCCAGATTTTCTTCTGTATCATCTCCACCTAAAGAGCGCGACTGTAGATGATCAATAGTAAAACGCGAGGTGCTAATTTTCTCTGGTGAGTGGCAGTATTCGCACGCGTTTGTTCGCTCTGTTGCGAACATATTTTTTGGTGAATTCGTTGATGCTACTCATTTTTGGGCAGCTAGGAGGGAATTGAGATAAGTGAATATTCGATCAAGTTCACTAATACTGTCTAGTTCTTCCTGTTCGGTGGTAGTGAGTGGTGCTATTTGATTTTTGGCTAACAGTTCTTCCAGCTTGCCTTGAAGGTCATCAGTAAATTTGAATAGCCGTAAGTCATCAACTTTTTCGACCCTGATACCTGTTTCTAGGAGGGATTGAGGGCTAATCACTACTTGCATGGTGGGGTACTTTTGAAAAGATATCTTTCTATTTTCCAAGTTTATAACTTAGAGCGTCATTATCGTACTCGGGGTGCTTTGAGCATCGGAAACGTAGAGCATTCCTCAACTAAGTAGGTCGTAAGAATAAACGTAATTGGTGAGTCAGCGCGCCGACACGAGTGTTTCCCGCTACTAGGCGACTGCGAAACCGAAGGGTTGCGATCGTCATTTGTCATTGGTAAGGATTTCAGGTATGTTTACGAGTCGTTACATAGTTATGTTTATTTCCACCCACCTACTTAGATGATATAGCGTTTGGGTTCCCACACTTTTAAGTGTGGGATTGTAACAAGGACGTCGTATTTCTTGCGCCTACTCGTTGTAAAATACATTTTTTTTTAAAAGTGCGGCTCTAAACCCACAACTAAAGTTTTTTTAATTCCCTGCCCCCTGCTCCCTTCTTTTGTAAAGAAGCATTAAAAGAAGTCAACAGTCATAAAGCAGCATTAAAAATTTGTTGTGCGGTCAGGTTTAGTTCTGGGAATGCAGTAGAAATAATGCGCTCTTCCCCCCTAAATTGAGAAACCTGGTATTCGTCATCAACTAAGTTATAAATTGATAAAGTCGGTTGTTTTGGGCTACCTATATATTTAATACCACCCAAACCAAGATAATCTACAATCCAATACTCAAGTATTTTTATTTCTTCATACTCACCCATCTTTTTATAATAGTCATCGCGCCAATTTGTACTAACTACTTCAACCACTAAGGGGATAGAAGCGCCACTCTGAACAGTAGAATATTTCGCCCAAAGTTCTTCTGATTTTAAAGCAGGTTTATTAAGTACTAATACATCTGGAGAGTAAGCAGAATAACTAGTAGCAGATTGCACTAGTGCAGTTTTGGGAATTGAGTAAGGTAATTTTAAGCGTTTGATTTCCGCAGAAATTTCAATATTTAAAAATCCTGTAACATCTTCATGCTCTCCTATTGGCTGTGACATCTCAACTATTGCGCCATTATGTAGTTCATAACGTTTATCTGAATTTTCTGGAATCCATTCCAAAAATTCTTGAACTGTTATTGGGTTGAATAATGCTTGAGTCATATTATTCTCTGGTGAGTGGCAGTATTCGCACGCGTTTGTTCGCTCTGTTGCGAACATATTTTTTGGTGAATTCGTTGATGCTACTCATTTTTGGGCAGCTAGGAGGGAATTGAGATAAGTGAATATTCGATCAAGTTCACTAATACTGTCTAGTTCTTCCTGTTCGGTGGTAGTGAGTGGTGCTATTTGATTTTTGGCTAACAGTTCTTCCAGCTTGCCTTGAAGGTCATCAGTAAATTTGAATAGCCGTAAGTCATCAACTTTTTCGACCCTGATACCTGTTTCTAGGAGGGATTGAGGGCTAATCACTACTTGCATGGTGGGGTACTTTTGAAAAGATATCTTTCTATTTTCCAAGTTTATAACTTAGAGCGTCATTATCGTACTCGGGGTGCTTTGAGCATCGGAAACGTAGAGCATTCCTCAACTAAGTAGGTCGTAAGAATAAACGTAATTGGTGAGGCAGCGCGCCGACACGAGTGTTTCCCGCTACTAGGCGACTGCGATAGCGCAGCGATCTTCGAGTCCGCGAGCGTCACCCGAAGGGTTGCGATCGTGATTTGTCATTTGGAGCCACTGCGTTGGTGAGGCAGCGCGCCGACACGAGTGTTTCCCGCTACTAGGCGACTGCCGAAAGGGTTCCCCGGCTTAAAGCAAGTGGCGTTCATTGGTAAGGATTTTTCGTAATTCGTAATTATTACGAGCCAAAATGCGGTGTGGCGGCAATACTGCTCGGATAAGACGAGTTCCACATTAGTCTGTGATCCCCCCCGAAGTTTGCCCGGAGGGTTTCCCTCCTTGCAACTTCTCTCCGCC
>CAZZYE010000693.1:3908-4715 GCA_964658145.1 uncultured Stigonema sp. | reverse complement strand
AATCTTTTCGTTTTACCCTTTTGGGCGTTAATGATTGTCCTACCAAAATGGAAAGTGACACAGCGGGTCATGGAATCCTATCTACCCTTTGTACCCTTAGCAGCAGTATATTTGTATCTGTTCGTTAACAGTATTACACCAGAAAATGCCCAAGCTTTATCAAATCCTCAACTAGCGGATATTGCTAGATTTTTTGCTGATGAAAAAGCAGAGGCAGCGCGTTGGGCGGCTTTGCCGACTTGAAGCGACTGCCGTGCAGCAACTGGTTGGATTCATTTTTTGGTGATGGATTTGTTTGTTGGGCGCTACATTTATTTACAAGGACAGAAAACAGGTATTTGGACAATTCACTCGCTTGTACTCTGTTTATTTGCAGGTCCGTTGGGCTTGCTTTCTCACATCTTTACTGACTGGATTTCTCAGAGATTTTTCCGCCGTGGTGAGGGTGAAGTGATGGCGGTTGCAGAACAATCTGCACCATCTCGGTGAACAATTACCGTAGGGGCGCGGTTTCCGCGCCCTTCCGCGCCCTTACATTGTCGTCAATTGAATTTGATCGGGCATCCCTGACCCTACTCAATCATCAGGGTGTGGCATTTTTATAATTGGCATCTAACCAGCAACGCGGTAGACTTTCACCTGAAGGAAAAACTAGATTTTCTTTTTTATAAGAATCAGCTTGCTGTTCTTCTTGACCTTGTTGTTCTTTTGCCTGAACTGTATCAGTATTAGGGTTAATCAATTCTTGAACATCAACGATTTTCACCAATTCACCATTCTCTTTAAGTTGTAAAAGCATCTAAATAG
>CAZZYE010000693.1:0-3898 GCA_964658145.1 uncultured Stigonema sp. | reverse complement strand
TGTTAATTGTTAGTTGTTAGTTGTTAGTAGAACAATCAACAATTAACTATCTTGTGCCAATAATTTCTTGAACCGCAAATAAGCCTCTTCTGACGTTAGCGGTTCACATTCTTGTTCGTTAGGAATATAGTATTGGCTGCTGTCGGGAAAGTGACGGACAACAAAACTAGGTATTAGTCCTAACTTTAAAGCTTGTTTGCCTAGTTTTTCTGCTGTTTCTGCTAAGCTGGATTCATCGTGGAACTGATACGCAGTCATAACTTTCCCTTACTCAAAGAGGGTTGATGAAAAGCAGATTATATTTCGCTCTGATATTTTTCCAATATATCTACTAGGTTAACCTGGCATTGTAGCGGAAGTAAATCAATTAGCGAAAGTTCCCGTTTCCCGCCACCAATTTTGACGGGAATGGATGACAACACTTCTGTAACTCGGTCTTCACTCACGGAATTTGATGTAATTAGAGGATACATCTTTTCGGCGACGAGAGTATGCATTTTGGCATCTGATAAATAAAGATGCCACTTAGCAATGTCCATGTAGACATTTTCGCCTATTTCTGCTGCTAGAGCTTCCAGTAGTTCTGTGGTGTTAGTTTTAGCCATAAAAATAACCCTAAATAATGAGCTGAAATTCTCAAGCTATTTAACATTATCGCTCTTTGTCGCCAAGCTGATACCACCACAAGTTACAATCGCCCTAGCGCTACTGCGTCCATCTTCAGGTGGATTTGGTGTCAGTCTGTGAGTAGTCAGCGATCGCTGAAATATAAATCAGATGCACCAACAAAACCACTATCCAACTTGCTGTGACCAAAGGTAGCCACTCCCAGGTAGTAGATCTCAATTGGTGGAAAAACCACAACCCAGAATTAATCAAGGCGGCGATCGCCACATGAACGGCAAAATTCATGCGGTCATCTAACTTGCGGTAATCTGGGTCTTTACGATCTGGTTCACGAGGCCAACGAGGAGGCATAGATATTTGTTATAGAGTTTGGTAAGGTGACTTTGTGACCCATTTTAAGATTTTTGTGGGCGTAATTGGTGTTCTGCTGAAAAAATCTAATTTACTTAGAATAGAATAATACAAAAGGTGGAGAAAAAGCGATGACTACCTTTTCACAGGTTGATGAGGATGTCCTCTTTCCTGATAGTGACGGCAAACCGATGGCAGATAATACAGAGCAGTATCGTTGGATAGTCATCATCAAAGAGAATTTAGAGATCCTGTTTGCCGCCCAAGACAATGTTTTTATTGCTGCGGATTTACTCTGGTATCGAGTGCGATCAAAAATTATTTCGCCAATAGCAACGGATGTGATGGTGGTCTTTGGCAGACCAAAGGGGAAACGCCGTTCTTATCGTCAGTGGAATGAAGAGAATGTACCACCCCAAGTCGTGTTTGAAATTCTCTCCGCCAGCAATGATGAGGATGAGATGAGTCGTAAACTGGAATTTAACAATACCTATGGTGTTGAAGAATATTATATATATGACCCGCAGAGCTTCCAACTAGATGGATGGTTGCGGCAAGATAGCAATCTGAACAAGTTGTGGGATATGGATGGCTGGGTTAGTCCCCGCTTGGGAATCCGGTTTGATACCGCACAGGGAGAATTGGTAATTTACCGTCAAGATGGGCAAAAATTTTTGACCTCAGTGGAACTAGAGCAACGGACACAGCAGGAAAGCCAACGGGCTGCACGGGCGGAGTTGTTGTTAGAGCAAGAACGCCAACGATCTGAGCGCATGGCAGAATATTTACGCTCCCTCGGTCTTGACCCTGACGATCTCCCATAATTTAAGCGGCTACCAACTTACGGAATAGAATAATACAAAAGGCGGAGAAAAAGCGATGACTACCTTTTCACACGTTGATGAGGATGTCCTCTTTCCTGACAGTGACCGCAAACCGGGTCGCTTGAAAGTCACTGGGGGAGCGCAGTACTCGGCTGACGTCCCGATCGCCAACCTTGCCTATGGTGTGATTTTCCACAGCGCGATCACCCTTGGTCGAGTTGTGAATATTGATACTCGGGCTGCCGAAGGTATTCCGAGAGTAATCGGTGTTATCACTCACATGAATGCGCCAGAACTAATCCTCGTGAACAGATGTTCACTTCGGTCGGCTACCGAGCATCTTCATCGCAACGAATCATCTTGGGGGCAACGCATGAAGGGGTACTCACTGCCATTTCCCATCAAGGCACAGTGCAGACTTCAAGGAGCCAGCACTGCAGGCGGGTTTCTGCGATCTCTGAAAATCGCCAATATAATAGCAACTTGCCACTTTTTGTGCGATCTGAAGAATCAGAATTATCTACTGAAAACATTTTTTCAGCTATTTCTTCTCATAATTCACCCGTAGAGGTCAACTTCAGCCAAACTGGCATTATCGAAGTTGGCATTCCTCAAGTCGCAGTCTTCAAAGGTGGATTGGAACAAACTGGCTTGATCCCAGATAGTATTGCTAAAGTTGCAGCGAACGAAGACGCATTCTACAACATTGTTAATTCCAGTAAAGTCGGAACCACTGAAGTCAGCGTTTTCCCAACTACAGTGGTCGCCCCAGACAGTATATCGAAAATTAGCTTTTCGCAAAATAGCACCATCGCCTAGGTTTAGAGTAGCGCACCTTCCACAAAACAAAAAAGACGATCGCCTATCTCTTGCGAAGATAAGCGATCGCTCTCCAGCTTAGGGCATCGGAGACATAGCACCGACAATTGAGAAGGTGCGTTGCGCGAGGGCGATCGCACTAGCGGATATCGCCCGCTACTCGTCGCCGCTGTTGAGAAGGGTAGGTAAGGGTAGTTGACACTACTATCTATTCTCTAGTTGCTAAAAGCATCCTTGATCTTATCAACAGTGCGTTCAACAACATTCTTTGTATTGTCTACTGCTTTCTGCGTCCGAGCCGCATCTTCCTCTGATCTTTGCTCGATTCGAGCGGCATCTCTATGAGCTTTGCGCTCAACAAAACTACCATTGTCATCCGTTGCTTGCTCAACTCGAGCCGCATTTTTCTTTGCAGTTTGCTCAACCTGATCTGCCGTATCTCGGATGAAATTCTTGGCTCGTCCAGCATCTTCACTTGTTTTCTGTTTAACTTGATCGCCCAAGTCTGCCGATGCCATCAAGTTTACAGCAGGAGCAGCGGTTGCTACGGTGTTCGTGAAAAACGCACCTTGCCAAATGAAGGCGATCGCTGACACACAAAACAGAGTTGTAGCCAGAAAGCGTCCTACAGTCGAAAGCCGTTTCATCAAAGAATTTAGTTTCATAGAATACAATCTTCATGAGATTTAGCATCCTATTTTTACTTCATCTGGCTGAGCAGCTATATCCTTCCTTAGACAGAGGTTCTCCCGTCATAAGTTGTTAAAGGAATTCGCTCTTTCAATAGATTGAATGAACGTCATGCAATCTGCATAGTTTAAACTCAAAATCAACGTGCATGAGGCAGTTCGTGCGATCGCACTATGCTCGTGGCACAAGTAATATCAGCACCAGAATTTCTGTTCGTGTTGCCAGAAGAGATTGATCCCGTAATTCAACACATGACTAAGTCGTACAGTATACCAACTAAGTAAAATTGTGATAAAATAGAGGAGAAAGGCTTGTAAGTAAGTTGGCGAGATTAATCCCAACTATGTAAAATGACGCCAAAGGGTTGTAGTTGCACTTCAGGGCGAGTCGCGCGCAACTACGAACCAATTGATTTATTGACGCCGACCTACTTAGTGGCGCTATAATTACTAATTCGTAATTCGTAATTAAAGAGGGTACAAAGACCACGCTCATCAATGCCGATCGCGTGGTCTACAATCAGTGCGGCATTTTTGGGGGGAAACTGACGAACATAAGATGCCTTGGCGAGTCAGAGCTAACACTGA
>CAZZYE010000692.1:0-4717 GCA_964658145.1 uncultured Stigonema sp. | reverse complement strand
TTGTACATTCTAGAAATGTCAGGTCAAATTAGATAATGACTAATGATTAATGATAATGCCTCGCTGCTGTTAGCTGCGAAAAGTGGTGATATTAAGCGTGTGCTTCGGCTACTAGCGTCAGGTGTGCCTGTTGACGTAAGCGATCGCGATGGCACTACGACGTTAATGTTTGCTGCCAATCTAGGTTACACCGAAATTGTGCGTATTCTCCTAGAAGCGGGAGCAAATATCAACTTGAAAAGAAAACGCTATGGCTTGACGGCTTTGATGTTAGCAGCGAGTGCTAATCAACTTGATATTGTAAAGCTTTTAGTAAACAATGGTGCAGATGTCAATACTACCAATGAAGATGGCAGTACAGCGTTAATGGCAGCAGCCATGAAAGGCTATGGCGATGTCGTGCGAGTCTTACTTGCTGCTGGTGCTCAGGTGAATGTCAAAGATAAAGATGATGACACCGCTTTGAAACTAGCAATACGTTTTGGACATACCACAATTGTGCAAAATATACTACAAGCTGGTGCGGATGTCAATTCCCAAGATGAAGAGGGTGAAACCGCATTGATGGTGGCGGCTGACCTAGGAGATTTGGAAGTTGTGCAAGCACTGTTAGCTGCGGGGGCAGATGTCAAAATGCGCTCTGAGGATGGTGGAACGGCACTGTCAGCAGCAGCAGCAGCAGGACACAGTGCGATCGCGTACTCTTTACTTGCTCATGGTGCGGATGTCAATGTCCAAGACAAAGATGGTGAAACTGCCCTGAATCTTGCCGTTGTGGAAGGTTACGTTGATGTAGTGGAAGTTTTACTTGCTCATGGTGCGGATGTGCAGATCAGGAACCACTTGGGTGATACACCAATGCTTGTAGCAGCATTACAGGGACATAGCCAAATTGTTGAGGCACTGCTGCATCACGGAGGGAATGTGAATGAGAAAAATTTGGGTGAGATGCCTTTGACTTTAGCAGCAATGCAAGGACACGCGGCGACAGTGCTTGTGTTGCTTAACTTCGGTGCTGATCCCAATACTAAAGGTGATGATGGAAAAACCGCCTTGATCAAGGCAGCAGAACGGAACCGTATAAGTGTACTCAAACAGCTAGTAGCACATTCGGCAGATGTAAATCTGCTAGACTCAGCTATGGCGACGGCATTAATGTGGGCAGCTTCGCGGGGTTACGGTGAGGCAGTGCAATTGTTGATTAAAGCTGGGGCTGACATGAATTTGAAAAACCAAGGTGGTTATACAGCTTTGATGCTGGCAGAGTTTAATGGGTATCGCAGTATAGTCCGAAGTTTAAAGACAGCAGGTGCACAGGAATAAAGATCTGCCAAAGTTCTATGCCGATTCCGTTTAACCCACTCCGCGAAGTTATTTGCCATCCACGAGTTTTGTGGGTGGGAATTGGTTGTAATAAGGGAACTGCAAAGCAACTGATTGAAGCAGCAATTCAGCAAGTGTTGAGAGAAAATCAACTGGAAGAAAAAGCAGTAGCAGGCATTACCACTATCGACATTAAAGCGAATGAAGCTGGTTTAATAGAACTTTGCCGAGAGCGAAATTTGCCTTTAAAAACCTTTAGCGCTGATGTTCTCCGTACTGTCTGTGTCCCCAACCCGGACATAGTCGTCGGCAAACAAGTGGGGACTCCCAGTGTAGCCGAGGCTGCTGCTTTGTGTGCAGCCTCTGACTTCACCCCCAGCCCCTCTCCGCAACCGGAGAGGGGTGCCGGCGGGGTGAGGTTATTGGTGTCTAAACAAATTTTCCGATCGGATGGGTTAGGGGCGGTAACGGTAGCTGTTGCTACTCAACTCTTCTAAATAAGTAGCTAATTATACTAGAAACAATTGCCAGCACAATAGAACCTAACAAAGCAGATCCGAAGTTTCTAATTTCAAAACCAGGAGTAAGGGCGCTTGCTAGCCAGAGTGTTAAGGCGTTAAGGACAAATGTAAATAAACCAAAGGAAATTAAGGTAATAGGAAGAGATAAAAAAGCCAAAATAGGTCGAACAAACGCATTGATTAGACCGATAACAAAGGAGGCGACGAGGGCGGTAGTAAAATTACTGATAAAGAAGCCTGGAACGATTTTAGCGGTAATTAGCAACGCCACTGCCGTGGCTAACCAAGTTAAGAGAAAGTGTATCATCAGCTTTTTCTCATACTACTATTTCATACAACGGATGTAAAAATTGTTGAAATTTTCCTGGAGCTTTTACATCAACCTCAAGAGATCAACTCGCACTCCAACTTAGCGCCGCCGCGTTAGAACGAACCAGGTTCCTGCACCAACTATACCGTCAGCCTCTATACCATAACGTTGTTGAGCGGCTTTAACTGCAGTCTCAGTTTTTGCGCCAAAATCCCCATCAATATTACCGTCAAAGAAACCAAGCTTTTCCAGTTTTTGTTGTAGCTTAACAACTTCTGGACCATGCATCCCTACATGTAAAATCGGTAAACCTTCTGAGGTGTACTGAATTGCAGGGTTTCGCTGAGTACCAGCAGCAGTTTGCTGGGATTGGGAGTGAGTCGGCGATGATTGTCGTACAGGGGTCTTCTGTGAATTGGCAGTTGTACTTGGTGTGGCAGGTTTTGGCTCAGGGTTGGGATTAACACCCCTAGAAGTAGCAGTTTTATTCGGTGTTGTCGGTTTTGGCTCAGGACCCGGATTGACACCCCTAGAAGTAGCAGTTGTATTCGGTGTTGTCGGTTTTGGCTCAGGACTCGGATTGACACTCCGGGAAGTACCAGTTGTATTGGGATTGACAACCTTGGTGGTATTGGAATTTTGAGACGGAACAGGAAATTTGCTTGCTGAGTTAGATGAAGAGACAGAACTCGCCCCTGTTGAGTCGCTAGGGAAAAGTTTTTGCCAAGTAGTTGCATCAACAACGCCATCTGGATTTAAGCCAACTGATTGCTTAAACCGGCTCACAGCGCTAGCGGTTATATTGTTATAAACTCCATCCACTGCACCTGTGTAAAAGCCTAAAAGTTTCAAAGCTGCCTGCAATTCCGACACATAATCTCCCTGGCTACCAAGTTTGAGTGTAGGACGGTTAATGCTAGCTGTGGAATTTACTTGGGCAAGTGGTGTTGCTGCAACTGATACTACAGTAAAGTATCCGAGAAAGATAGTTACACAGAAGTACAGCAGTATTTCTATCCCTATTTCAGTTCCGGGTAAGGATTTAGACACCAGCCCTCTTTCAATTCTACTACAATCTCTAGATAGGTTTCGCAATCGTAAGTAGTTAAATATACATGGGTTTCTACTGCCTTTCATGGAACTTGCCCTAGGAAAAGATCATGCTAATAGTACAGTCGATGTGCGCTATTAGACAACTGGTAGGAGAAGGCTGAGAAAGCAGTAAGCCAATTTATGCTGAGACTATATTTAGATGAATGCACTATTAACTGCTTCTTCTGGACCGACTAAAGACACATAAGGTTCCTGTAAATATCGGCTGGCAGCTGCCATTGCATCTGTAGCACTGACAGATGCAATCACCTCCTGAAATTTCGAGTCAAAATCAATTCCTAGCCCTAAAATTTCATACCAACCATAAACTTGAGCAATTTGGGCGTTAGTCTGTTTACCCAAGGCGTACTGTCCTAGTATCTTGTTCTTAGCTGCTTGGAGTGAGTCTGACTCAAGCTGGGTTGCATACAGCAAATCAACTTCTGCCCTCAGTCCAGAAAGGGCTACTTTGGTATTTTCCGGAGCAGTACCCATGTAAACTACAAATGACGCTGGAAACAACCGTGTAGGGTAAAATGCGGATACCTCGTAAGCTAAACCGCGTTTTTCTCGCAATTCCACGAACAAGCGACTGGAAAGCCCATTTCCCAAGTAGGTAGATAGCAACTTCAATGCGCCGTAGTCAGCAGAATGCACGGATGGTCCCAAGTAACCCAGCATGACAATTGATTGCTGCGTTTGTTGAGGTGCGATCGCATGTTGTGGTTCAACCTGAAGCTCAGGTAAATGTAGTATGGGTGGCGGTGAAGCAGGAGTTTGCCAATCACCAAAAACCTTTTCTACCAAAGCGATGCTATCTGCTGCTGTCACTCGACCAGCAATACTAATTACCACATTATCTGGACGGAAATAAGTCTGATGATATTGCACCAAGTCTGTACGACTTAAACCGCTCATGGTTGTTTCATCTCCCAACGCCGACATAGCATAAGGATGGTTTTGGTACATCGTCAGCCGTATTTGCTCGAAAGCGATGGAGAAAGGCTGCTCTTTTTGTGAGCGAATGTCTTGTAGAGCGATCCGTCGTTCTAGTTCCACTTCAGCTTCTGGAAAAGTAGGCGATCGCAAAATCTGCCCTGCCAATGTGAAAATTTCGCCAAAATCTGAAGCTACTGTCTTCACGGACAGCAAAAAATAATCTGTAGTAGTATCCGCGCTCAAGCTTGCTCCCACCGACTCTACTCGTTCGGCAATTTCCAAACTAGAAAATCCATCACATCCTTTCGTCAGTACTGCTGACAGCAAATGTACTAACCCAGCCTGTTCCCGGTTTTCGTAACAACTACCAGCGCGAACAAAAATCCGCGCCGCGACAATATCCGCTGCGGGATTTTCTGTCACTAGTACTACAATGCCATTGTTTAATACAGTGCGATGAATAGTCGATTGTTGCAGCAAGGTTGTCATTTTTATTTGTTGGTTGTTAATTGTTAATTGCTAATTGCTAATT
>CAZZYE010000691.1:0-4719 GCA_964658145.1 uncultured Stigonema sp. | reverse complement strand
TCCCCCTTATCTCCCCCGACGCCACTGTGAGAGAACAACACCTGACGAGGCTGCTGGGGATTTCGGACACCTTCACGCCATCGTTGTTCCCACCAGTAGACGCGCTTCAGGTCATACTCCCCGTTAGGCATTTTCTGGAAATATTTGACGGTGAGGGGGTAATAGGAAGCAAGTGCTTCAAAAATTGATTGCCCAGATAAATCAATCGCTGGTGGTTCGGGGTAATGATGGGGAAAGTAGTAACGGATTTCAGTAGTCAGGCGGAGGAGAATTTGCTGCTCCCAAGGATTGGGTTTATCTGTCCAACGAAACGCTTTAAGATAGGTGGTTCGCTGCACCGACCAGAGGAATATAGAAATTTCATCTCTTAAATTTTCCGAAATACTTTCTTCACCAGTTGTATTTTTAATTACTCTAAGGCGAATGCCTACCGGAGTGAGAAATTTTTCCCCAATTCCTGGTTCAAAATCTATTTGCAACCAGTTGCGTACAGCGGCTGTATCCGGAGTTGGTATTTCTAAGTAAAGTATTTCTTTCATTTTTTTTTCTGAAATCTCCAATTAATCTACGCATTAAGACGGATGTAAGAAAGGCATAAAGTGAGGTAAACTCCGCCCTATTACTCGGCAGAATATTCAGTAAAAAAGTTTAAGAGTTGGTCGGATTTATCGTTCATTCTGTGTTTCTGTAAACGCACGCCATGAATTATCCCATCCCAGACAGCCCCCAAGAAATCGTTGATCTAAGACAAAACCCTGTTGATGAAGAAATGGTTGCTGCTGCGATCGCAGGAGTAATTAAAATTGTCCGCGCTCAGGGTCAATCATTGGAAGAATTAACTGCCCAAGTGCTAGCAGATGACAGCCTGCTAGATAAACAACAACGACGCTGGCTCAGCCAAGTGGTTGCTCAAGCTTGGGAAAGCTTCTCTTAGAACAGTTTAGTAGCTAATGGTAATGGAAGACTGGTAACTATTGACCCATCGGGCGAACCGGTAAGGGCGTCGAAAACCGAAATTGGCGCACACTCACTCACAATTAGCAATTAGCAATTAGCAACAACGCCTAACAACTAACACACAGTCAGGTTTTTACCCAAATTGCCAATCACCTTTATGGTGTGGGAGTGTCAATTATTGTCTGGGATTGGCAACTGGGTTGGTAAAAGGCAAAAAAATTATGAAATTTTCCTCATTCATCATCTCGCTAGCTCACCAACGCACTGGCTCCCAATGACAAATGACTATTTGATTGGACAATTTGAGTCACTTCGTGGGGGTATGCCACCGTTAGAATCCCAAAGGACAAGCCGCACACCTGACGCGATCGCCGCGAATAGAGTCTGTAAAGCATAATCTGGATTGTGCTTGTAGCCATCCAACCAGTATTTTGCATCGTATATAACATGATGCTCTTGACTGCGAAGATAATCAATGGTATCATATACCATTGCCAAATTTTATTCTAAAGTAGTTTTCAAACCTTGTGTTACATGTAAATCCCAGGACTTGCCAAAAATTGTTAATCAGCGTGTGCCAGCAGCAAGAATTGCTTGTAGCGTCTGTTTATTTGCGGCAGATGTGTTGGGGCGTCGATTCGAGCAAAAAGCGGCGACAAGCTGTGCTTGTTTTTGGGTTCATGTTAGCTCTCCGTCATAGTAGGGAATGAGAGACAATTAAAGCAACTCCAGTAAACGTGGCGACGCAATCCACGGTTGCTCTAATGGTTTGGTGAGCGACTAGTAAATCGAGGAGTTGGTCCTCGCCGTTGTCCTTGATCAGCAAAACTATATATTATATAGTGTTTGTGTATTTTTATTGATGACAAAGAAATTGTGAAAAGAAAATTAAATTGCCTTGGTCGTGATCTTTAATGGCTGAGGTATGCGGGATCTTAAAGACAATAAGGTGTAATCGCGGAGCCAATCAGCGACAAACATTGCTGCAGAATAGTGTAGATATCTACAATAGCGGTGCTAAGGTAATAAACTGTTGGAGAATTAGTGGCTGTAGTGTTGATGCAGTTCAAGTAATAGGCGGTCGTAGCGCCTTCTTGAACACGAGAGCAGTATGGGGTCTGCACTTGTGTCGCCTAGACACTTCAACGTTGGAGTCTACGCGGTACGTCGCTACTGCCTCATTCTCCTACAATAAACCTACATTTAGCCTCTCAAACTAAGGTTTTAGCCGATGTGAAAGTTATAGAATTTTCCTTCTGTGTTCGGTTCTCAAATACTTTGGATAGTAAAGGGTTAAAAAGGAGAAAAACAAAATGGGCAGATGGACACCACTGATTCTTATGGCTGGAGGCTTAGCGATTTTACTAGGGACATTGCTGGGCATCAGCTTTCCTATGGGCGGACAACAAAATACCGCCCAGGTACCTCAAACTGAGAGCAAAAAATCTAGAGTCCTCCCAGCTAATATTAATGTAAATAGCACGAATAGTGGAAATGCTCCAACCACTACCACTGCCAATAAAAACAATGTTGCCCAAAATAGCAACACCAATGACTCAGCACTCACTGAGAACAATCAAAGCCCAAGCGCCACAACTGACTCTCAAACAAATGATGCAAATCAGAGCAAGGGACCAGTTCAAGCCTTGTGGTAGTGGTTTCTCCTTCATTAGTTAGGAGTTAATAGTGATAAGTGACTAATGACTAATGACTATTGGCTTGGCGATCGCCATTGAACTAAAATTACGCGGGGCAAGTGTCACCGTGGTAAGCCGTAGCTTTCGCGCCGCCGCTACCCACGCCGCAGCAGGGATGTTAGCACCAAATGCTGAAAAAATTTCTGCAGGGGCTATGTACGATCTGTGTCAGCGCTCTCTGTTTTTATATCACGATTGGACTCAAAAATTAGAAGAATTCACAGGCTTAAACAGTAATTTCTGGTCCTGCGGCGTCTTAGCACCAGTCTATGCAACGGATGTTGTAGCGGATGTAACGGATGATTTTACTGCATCCGCTACATCCGTTACAACATCCGTTGCCTCCCCCTCCTACTGGTTAGACCGAGAAGCTATTCATCAACATCAGCCAGGTCTGTCCGTAGAAGTGGCTGGTGGTTGGTGGTATCCTGAAGACGCACAAGTAGACAATCGTACACTCGCACAAGCACTGTTGACAGCGGCCAGAACCCTTGGTGTTGAACTCAAAGAAGGCATTACAGTAGAGGGAATTGGGCAGCAACAGCGACAAGTTACTGGCGTCCAAACAAACACTGGGGTCATTTGCGCCGAACATTATGTTTTAGCAGCAGGTGCTTGGTCGAGTAAATTTTTACCGCTACCCTTGCGTCCGCTTAAAGGGCAAATGCTGAGTGTACGATTGCCGGAATCTGAGCCGGAATTGCCGTTAACGCGGATTTTGTATGGGCAGGATATTTACATTGTACCGAGACGAGATCGGCAAATTATCATTGGGGCGACTAGCGAAGATGTGGGCTTTACTCCCCACAACACACCCCTAGGCATTCAAACCTTACTACAAAGAGCTATTCGACTATATCCTCAATTACAACATTATCCCATCCAGGAATTATGGTGGGGATTTCGTCCTGCCACTCCCGATGAATTACCCATCCTTGGCTTTAGTGAGAGCAAAAATTTAACATTTGCTACTGGTCATTACCGCAATGGTATTCTCTTAGCACCCATAACAGCAAAATTGATTGCCGATTTAATCTGGGAGCAAAAGTGTGACCCCTTACTAAATCAATTCAACTATTCGCGCTTCCACTCACAGTCATCTACCGCTACCCCAATGCTCAACTCCCGTACAGACGTTCCGCCCGAACGTCTCTTCTTCCCCACGGACAACGGACGTACAGACGTTCCGCCGGAACGTCTCTTCCCCACGGACGACTCCCCACTCACTATCGCTGGCAAAACCTTTACTAGCCGCTTAATGACAGGAACAGGCAAGTATCGTAGTATTGAGGAAATGCAGCAAAGCGTCGTTGCTAGCGGTTGTCAAATTGTGACTGTGGCAGTACGACGGGTACAAACTAAAGCCCCTGGACACGAAGGTTTAGCCGAAGCACTGGATTGGACAAAAATTTGGATGTTGCCTAATACTGCAGGTTGTCAAACAGCAGAAGAGGCAATTCGTGTGGCACGTTTAGGTCGGGAAATGGCTAAACTGTTAGGACAGGAAGATAATAACTTCGTTAAGTTAGAAGTGATTCCCGATCTCAAGTATCTACTACCAGACCCCATTGGCACTTTGCTTGCAGCAGAACAACTAGTGAAAGAAGGTTTTGCTGTGTTACCCTACATCAACGCGGATCCCATGTTAGCAAAGCGTTTGGAAGAAGTCGGCTGTGCTACGGTCATGCCTTTGGCTTCGCCTATTGGTTCTGGGCAGGGGTTGCAAACAACAGCTAATATTCAGATCATTATTGAAAATGCTAGCGTACCAGTAGTGGTAGACGCCGGCATTGGATCGCCATCTGAGGCGGCGCAAGCAATGGAGATGGGCGCAGATGCTTTATTAATTAACAGCGCGATCGCCCTAGCACAAAAGCCAAATGCAATGGCAAGGGCGATGAATCTCGCCACACTCGCTGGTCGTCTGGCATACCTTGCTGGCAGAATGCCTATCAAAACCTATGCCAGTGCTAGTTCACCTTTAACTGGGACGATTACTAATTAGGGAGTTGTTAGTGGCTAATGGCTAATTGCTAATTGTTCATTGCCATTAGCAATTAGCCAT
>CAZZYE010000690.1:2845-4724 GCA_964658145.1 uncultured Stigonema sp. | reverse complement strand
ACGAATGCTTGAAGTTCTGAGTTGAGTTCTAGTGATGGCGCGACTTCAGTGTTGGGTGATGAATCTTCAAGCGATCGCACCTCACAAAGAAGTGTCCAAGCTTGATCTGCCTCGCAGTTTTCTGCTTCCGGCACGATACTCTGCCCTTGGAAATCTATGTAAGCGTCCAACTCAGCTTGTACGGTTTCCTGTTCGTCAAGATTTTCTGACTTAGGGCTTTCATTTAACCTATGTAAATCTGGGCAACCTTCTCCTGACGGAGACGCTTCGCGAAGGCAAAAAAGGTAGTTTTCAGTATCAACAAGACCATTTAATGATAATGAATCTGCCTTTTTTGCCCCCCTGCCATCCTCTGAAAGGCGCTCCACACTTAAGGTGGGGGAAGGTTGACCAGATTTACATATGTTTGTCCCAGGGCAGGGGGGCAGGGTTGATGAGGTGTACCCTGATGCAGTACCTAAATCGGTTGTAGAAGCTGATTCTGATTGTTGGCTGTCGCTCGGTAATGTGTAATCGCTATTTTCTTCGAGATCAGGGAGATCGGGCGATCGCAAGAATGAATCATGATCCCTATTAACTAAACCTCCTAGCCACTGTGCAACATGAGTGCCAGATTTCTCATAATCACTGTAAATTTCTTCTACATGTGGTCCTGGGGGGACTTCGATTACTAGCTTCGGTGTCCCCCCTTTAAGATTGCCAACACGACGAACTGACTTTTTCTCTTTAGGCGCAGATGGAGTCCGATATTTTTTGATCTTCTCGACAACAGATAGTTGGGTGTCGTCATCAGTGATGGCATCTAAAGCCGCCTGATTTCTCTTTTGTCCCAACTGAATTAGCAAATGAGGACTCAAGAAAGCAGCTACATCGGCAGAAGGCATCGCATCTGCTGCTGCTGCCATTGCGATCAACTTATTGCCCTGAGTTTTGTCCAGTCCGGAATTTACCATTTCAGCAGCGTACTGCTTTTTATTTAAAGCTTGAGCTGACCCTAATACTCGACCCGCCTCTATTTGTAGGCTAAGCGCACGAGCGCTCATAGCTTTTGCAGAGGCGATCGTTTGCGTTAGTTCCGGGTCTGGGGTTACCTTGGGGGCGGTTCTAACCACAGATAAGCGAGGGGGTGCCGACAATGAAGCTGTCATGCTAGAATATCTCCTGATTCTTTTATTTTGTTACGCTCGATAGCAGGCAAGCTAGAGCGTTTTTCCTATTTGAACTTCATCCGCGCATAGCCGTAGCGTTGAACTTCTTAGCCATCGCAACGCTCTTGAAGTAGTTCCCGTAACTGCTTTAACTTGAGCAATTCTTGCTGCGCTTTTAGCCAAAAAGCGAATAGACACGCAATCAAGTTTACCGACTCGAATAACTCGAATCCTATACGATTGTCATTGATCGAGATTCTTTTATAAGGGGCAAAGCTTCGAGTACTAGCATATGTTACTGTTGGAGTAGGTTTATTTTGTCCGCGCTCCCCAGTTGGGATGCGCTTTTCCTTTACATCTATTATAAAGTATTGGGTGTTACCCAATTATTTTTTGACCTATTGGATTTTATCGAAAAAATTGTTATGAGCAACGACCTGACTCTATGTACCGAGAAGAAGAAGGCTGGCAGAAAGTCGGAGCTAGGTATTAAACACGGTGAAAACCCGATAACCCTAAAGCTCCCTAGCTGGTTGAAGGATGTTCTTACGGAACAAGTTCCCAACAAATCAAAATTTATGCGTGATGCCATCATCGAAAAACTGCTTAGAGAGGGAATCCTCGAATCTGAGTATCCTCCGAATGCCGGGTAACTATGTTTGTTGGTGCTGTCTACCTCTTCTGTAGTAGCAGACGAAGAGGGTCGGGCAGAGGGGGCGATCGCTGTTGCT
>CAZZYE010000690.1:0-2745 GCA_964658145.1 uncultured Stigonema sp. | reverse complement strand
TTTTAACAACCCCTACACAATTAAGCCGCCTCGCGATGATCCTGTCTTGGCAACAAATCGGCAGCCTTTAGGGCATAGGCAAGAGCCAGCTTATGATATTCAGGAATTGTCGCAAAATTTAACCCATCGCCCCATCGCCGTACTGAGCATTCTGCAACTCCCAATACTTTCGCAAGAAGCATTATGCATTCCCTGCGATATCCTGATTGTGTTTCATAATCAGCCATCTCGCTGGGAGAAAGGTGGCTCACTCCAAACCAAATTCGGCAAAACTCTCTGGGTTCTGTCCCTTTTGTGGGTAAGGTTTCAACTGTGAGCATGATTCCCTCCTTAGAAAAATCGAGCATATAGATAATTTAGCATTTTTAGCATCAATTGCACGGAAAACATCAATTAGATTTTCTGATGCTTTTGATGTTTTATGTGGTTAATGCAAGAGGCGATAAACTAGAAAAATGGCTGAATCACCCTCAAGAACCACATTAAATCTCTCGAAACTGAGTGATCGCATAGAGCGTCTCCGTTCAGATTCTGCTTGGAAAAAATTGAAATTAGCGCAAAAAGTTACGCTGATTCTTGAAGAATACATAGAGCAAGCAGAATCTGGGCAAGCGCTGAGCCTGGAGCCAGAGTTAGACACAGAGCATGACTCTGAGCAAGATTTCTTTACAATAGATATTGATTCAGATCTAAAGAGTAGGCTGGAGGCAGTTTGTGCTCAGAGGGGAGAATCCTTGTCCTCTGTTCTGCGTTGGGTATCTAACTTGGGTATGGATTTGGTGGATATTAGCAGTCGGTTGCAAATTACCCCTCCAGGATCAGGGGATATTCAAAAATGGCGTATAGAAATCTCTAATTTAGTGGTATCGCCAGAAGAATCTGAGTCAAACCACAGCGAAAGCCTAATAAAATATTTGTCCTCCCTAGAAAAACGCCCTTCAAATGCTGAAATCAAGAAAACGGCGGCTAGGTTGCACGTTCGCGCAGATGAATTAACTCAGATCTGTGATCGCCTGTTTCCGGCATCAGAAAACGGCAAACATTCCGAGTTAGAACCCTAGACTTGCCTAAGAAAAACTATTCATGATTCATGTTTTGTGCAGAGCTATCTAACCAACATAATCATAATATAATTCTCCGCCAAATGGCGGAATAAATTGTCAAAAAACTTTAAGTACTTTTTTGTCTGTAAATTGAATAGAATGTATATGTAGTTTCCAAGCAATGGTGGAATGCCAAAAAAGCCAAATTCAGTAGAAGAACTGCAAGCGTTTGTTTCAACTTACGCAGAAGCAGGGAAAATCAACGGGGAACAGATTATCTTAGACAACAGTGTAGAACTCCAAGGTTACGTCACTGCTGATCTCTATAATCGAGCTCTATATCGAAGTGCGCCTTGGGGATTTGACAAAGGCAAGATTGCCACTACTGGCGTGTTTCTGCTCTTGCAGAACCCAGCAATTAAGGCAGGTATTGGCTTTGATATCCCGACTTACCGTAAGGAACAGGAAGGTGTCCGGCACTTTAGAAGTTTAATACCTCTGTCTACTTACAACCTATTACACAAGTATATTGACGCTATTAATTTGAATACAAGTCAGATCACAACTCTAGTCCTGACCTATTTCGCTCATGATGCAACAGTAGAGCAAATTTATCAGCAATTCCTTGCCGATACCACGGCAAAATTCAATGCCTCAGAAGAGCAGGTTGAAGAGACTATCGATAAGCACCTTAAGCTAAAGGCAAGGACAAATCGACTTAACCTGA
The DNA here is from genome assembly GCA_964658145.1 of uncultured Stigonema sp. Lineage (GTDB taxonomy): Bacteria > Cyanobacteriota > Cyanobacteriia > Cyanobacteriales > Nostocaceae > Stigonema. The sequence continues at coordinate 975 of CAZZYE010000690.1, read as the reverse complement.
AGCTTGCAGGTGATCCTGAAGCGGAAGCTGAAAAACTTACATAATATATTGCCATCATTATCTGGAATTTATATGACGCCAAAAAATCCTTCCAATATCCAAGAGCTAGAGGCTTGGATCAGCTCTCGTGAGGATGCTGGGACAATTAATGCAGAACCTGTAGTTCTAAGAGGTGCAACCGAGTTTCGCGGCGGTTTTGTCGGGGGACTCTACGACCTGGCTTTGCTCAGAGGCTCTGCATTTGGCTACGACAAGTCAAATATTGGCATAGTCGCTTTCAATGCATTTGTAACACATTCTGCTTTAGAAAAACTTATAGAGCAGGGTATTCCCACTGGAAACACTGAATTTAGGGCAGTCATTCCTACTGGGTTGTACAACTTGGTCAAAGAACGACAACAAAAATTAGGTTTGGACAATGCTCATGTGATGTCTTTGGCATTGTCGCTTTTTGTACATGATCCTGGTGTAGAACTTGTCTACAGCCAGTTTCTTACCTCGCTAGCCCAAAAACACTCTGTTTCTGTAGAAGAAGTGGAGAAGGAGATTTTCAAATTTTGGCGGCGTGAAGCAAGACTCAAGCGTTATGAATTGTCTCTCAGGGAAGGAGCATTTGTGAGCGATCGCAAACTCTCATAGTATTCTGGTCTGCAATCGCAAAATCTATGGCAGAAATCCCTCCACAAATAGCAGATCATGTTTGGGACATACTCCAACAATTATTGGACTTGATTAATGAAGCTTCAAAAGTAGAAGCTCAAATCCTTCAACAATTTGGAGAGACAGAGATTACTGCTGTTGCCTTTGAGTCGCTTGTGGAAATTAGACAAGAAGTATCTGAGAGATATTCGCAATTAACTCAGGCACTACTGAGAATAGCAGCAATGCAACCAATTGCTACTACTGATGCACTATTCGTGGTTAATAATAGAATTACTAACCTCCAAAACAGAATTCCTGCTCTCAAACGTAGTA
>CAZZYE010000689.1:0-4730 GCA_964658145.1 uncultured Stigonema sp. | reverse complement strand
TAATACCTTTGGTAGCCCAAGAAATTGTAGAAATTCGCAGTTGCAAACGTTGAGACTGTACGTTCGCTCATTTTTAACCGCAAGATTTAATAAGCGCCTTACAGGGCTTGTAATCCAGGCGATGCAATAGATTCAGGCATTTTTATTCGCACGGACGCTTTTGGTCATTTTATTATTTATCGTATGCCTAAGCCTTAAATAAACGCCTCTGGAAGCATTCTATAAAGGTCACAAATTTTACTTGAAAATAACGATTCACGTAAAAATCCCCTTTTTCCTTTTATATTAAGGCTTTAATTCCCCTTTGGATCTCAAAATAAGCGAACGTACAGTTGAGAGGTTTCAGGAGTCAATAAAGCACCACTGGTAACGACAGCGGAGGTGAAGCGGTCAATGAGGGCATAGCTGAAACGGATAGATACATAAGTTCCCAATGCCACAGCACCCACTCGCAAAGGAAATTGCAAACCGATGAAAACTCCTAACTGTAGCGATCGCGTGTAAGGAAACAGACCCATGATGAATAATGTTCCGCCTGCCCAAATCGAGAATTGTGCTAGCTGAAATAGTCGCCGCTTGACTTCTTTGAGATTTGTATGTTGCTGTCGCCTCAGCTGTGTGGTGAGCGGCGTATCTGCTGGTATCGGGCGCAGGGGCTGTACTGAATTGCTTGTTGAGCGGCGCTGCCACTCATATAGCGACCAACTTATTACAATCATGGTCAGTCCAGTTCCAGCAGCGATCGCACCCTGGCGGACTAAATTAGAAGTTTGTCGCTCCTGCTTCGCCCGTTTTAAGCGTTCCTGCAATATTTGGACGATTTGATTTGCCGCATCAGAAGGATCATCTACCTGTCGCAGTTTAGCATCTTGGGAATTGATAGTCATCAGGTACTGGTCGTTGACATAAATGACTGGTAATCCTTTTAATGTCCGGCTTTCCACCTTGACTTCTTTTGAGGGCGATGCAAAGTAGTCTTGGCTAATTTGCAACAGTTTTTCTTGAATATTTTCCAACCGTTCTGTAAGATTCGCTCTTGTTCCGGCTATTTGAAACACACGGCGACCATCCAGATAAACCCAGTCAGAAACTTTACTTTCTGAATCATTGCTCGAACTAGCGGCAGGTAGCAGGTTAGGTAAAAAGGGGATTTGGGCATCAGCTTTTGGCACAACCCAAACTGATATAGCAATTGATCCGGCGATCGCCAAAAATTGAGAGCGCACTAAAACACCTCCTTTAGCTAGGCAAGCTACTGAGTAACGATATGTTATTCGGTCCGTTAAAGCCATCCTCCAAAAACAATTTGAGTAAGTGTACCTCCCAAAAGTAGAGTTTTTACAAAAGTTTAAGGTAATCCATCCTAACATTCCAAAAACATCTACTTAAAGATAGATGGCATAAAAATTTATTTGCTATTTATTCTTCCCTATTCCCCACTCCCTACTAAATAGGAACAAAACCCTTTTCAGTTTGCTGCTTGTGGACTAATGTAGTAGAGTGCGTAAAGATTTACGTAGCTTTTTTACTTTTTTGAGGAACTATTTAATGACCGCAACTTCTCCCCGATTAAAGCACGAGGTTAAAGACCTCGCACTAGCTGCCTTGGGAAGACAGCGCATTGAATGGGCTGGACGTGAGATGCCGGTTTTACGGCAAATCCGCGATCGCTTTGCCCAAGAAAAGCCCTTTGCAAATATTCGCCTTATAGCTTGCTGCCATGTCACAACAGAAACAGCAAACTTAGCAATTGCACTTAAAGCTGGTGGCGCAGACTCCCTACTGATTGCCAGTAATCCCCTATCAACGCAAGATGACGTAGCTGCCTGTCTCGTCGCCGATTACGAAATACCAGTCTTTGCCATCAAAGGTGAAGATAACGAAACTTACAACCGCCACGTGCAAATTGCCTTGGATCACCGTCCCAATATCATCATTGACGACGGCTGCGATGTGGTTGCTACCCTGGTTCAGCAACGCCAACACCAACTGGCTGACCTTATCGGCACCACAGAAGAAACCACAACGGGCATTGTGCGGCTAAGAAGCATGCTAAAAGATGGCGTCCTCACCTTCCCTGCCATCAATGTCAACGACGCCGACACCAAACACTTCTTTGATAACCGCTACGGCACTGGGCAATCTACCCTCGATGGCATTATCCGCGCTACAAATATCTTACTTGCGGGTAAAACCCTAGTTGTCGCTGGTTACGGCTGGTGCGGTAAAGGCACAGCGATGCGGGCACGGGGACTTGGTGCTAATGTGGTAGTCACCGAAATTGATCCCATCAAAGCAATTGAAGCGGTGATGGATGGTTTCCGAGTACTACCAATGGCGGAAGCAGCTCGTGTGGGCGATCTGTTTGTCACCGTCACTGGTAATAAGCACGTGATTCGCGCTGAGCATTTCGATGTGATGAAAGATGGCGCGATTGTTTGTAACTCTGGTCACTTTGATATTGAAATTGACCTGAAATCCTTGGGCGCTAAAGCTAAGGACGTGAAGACAGTACGTAACTTTACCCAAGAGTATCGCCTGCAAAATGGTAAATCGGTGATCGTTCTGGGAGAGGGACGCTTGATTAACCTGGCTGCAGCCGAAGGACATCCCAGTGCAGTGATGGATATGAGTTTCGCCAACCAAGCTCTGGGTTGCGAATACCTGGTGAAGAATAAAGGTAAGCTGGAACCCGGTATCCACTCAATTCCAACTGAAGTGGATCAAGACATTGCGCGTTTGAAGTTGCAGGCAATGGGAATTGCGATCGATACTCTGACATCAGAGCAAATTGAGTACACAAATTCCTGGAGTTCTGGAACTTAAACCCTAACTAGAATTGCTCTTCTAGAGCAACTTCGGTGGGATAGGCAAGTTGCCTATCCCACTTTTGTGTGCCTAATAAGTAGATCGGCACAAATATAGGACTTACGCATTGACAGAAATAATCAATTATGATATAGGATAAGTCAGCCTGCACGCAATATTCATTTGGGTAGACCACCTTACCGTAGGGGCGCGGTTTCCGCGCCCTTGCCACGTGGTCAATTGTACGAGATGAAACGACCGAATTCCGTTATACACATGATGCTCAATTTGTGAGTGTGCGATCGCTCCCGCGAGTTCGTCTATTCCCATGTCCCCTCAATTAATTAGGAATTACGAATTACGTGCAATCAGCAAAACAATTTTACCCGTTATAGATCCAGTTTCCAGCAACTGGTGAGCTTTCGCTGCATCTTCAAGGGGAAACTGATGACTAACCTGAATTTTCAACTTGCCCTCATCAATCCATTGAGTACATTGTTCTAAAATTTCTGCCTGGTGTTGTTGCGCTGACACCATTCCTTGCAACATTGGTGTTAGCATTAATTCCAAGCTAATGCGGAGATTACGCACTCTTGCTGCTTTCCAAACTGTATTGGCGTCTGGTTCCAAAATCGTCACTATGTCACCATACACTCGCACTGCGGGAAAAGTTTGATGAAAAGTCTCTCCACCTAAAGTGTCAAAAGCCAAGTCCACACCTTCGCCTTCAGTCCAATCTAACACTGCTTGCACGAAGTCTGTCTGTTTGTAAAAAATCACATGGTCAGCACCTAGTGATTTGACGAGATCAGCTTTTTCTTGAGAACTCACCGTAGTGGAGACACTCGCACCTTTGAGTTTCGCCAGTTGAATTGCGACGTGACCGACACCACCAGCACCAGCATGAATGAAAACTCGTTCTCCTGGTTCCAGTCGTCCCCGTTCATATAAAGCTTCCCACGCAGTAATTAACACTAAAGGTGCTGCTGCTGCTTCTGCAAAGGATGCCGAAGCAGGTTTACGGGCGACAAACCGCTCATCAACAATAGTATATTCTGCATAGTTGCCTTGATGTGCGCCCAAGCCGCCATTACAAAAATATACTTCATCGCCTACGCAAAAACGCTGAACTTTAGTACCAACTGCCTCGACCACACCTGCACCATCACATCCTAAAATAGCAGGCATTTGATCGGGGTAGAAAGTACCTCGTTTACGAAGTTTTGTGTCAATGGGGTTAACCCCAGCTGCCCGTAAGCTGATCAAAAGTTCAGTTTCTCCCGGAGAACTGGGTTTTGGCACATCCTGCACTTGTAAAACTTCGGGACTGCCAGATGCTGTCATTAAAACTGCTTTCACAACTTTCTCCTCAACACTAAAGCTTGGTGGTTGTATTTGCTACTTTACCGCTGTTTCAATCCCACCAATAGGAAACAATGACTGCATCGCAATCCTGCTGAACGTCCTTACCCCATAAAGCCCCTGACAATTGAGTTCTCAGTCGGCGCGATCGCCGCCAACCGTAGTCCTCATTCGTGCCATCATTTACCTCTACCGAATCAGCGCACCACTTTTTGCCTAAGTCCAAAAGCTGAGACACCTTTGTGTCTTGGTTCTGGGCAAGGATGTATAGTGTATCCGCTCTTTTAGGCAATGAAATGAATGATACTGGTTTCTGGCATGGGACGATAGTTTGCCATTGCAAAGAGCGTATCGACCACACCACCAAAGCTTAGACCGTTTTCGTCTGGCGCAAAGATTGGTTTTGTGAACAGAAAACTTGCCCATAAGTCCGTGTGGTGGGAAAGGTCGGTAATCACTTCTGAGCCATCAAACTCATTAAATTGACGCTGCCAAACCAAGGCAGCAAAGAGTTCCTGAGGAGAATAAGATTGAGCTATGTCTACAACCCTTGTAGAGAC
>CAZZYE010000688.1:0-4761 GCA_964658145.1 uncultured Stigonema sp. | reverse complement strand
ATACTGTGCCATCGCTTTCTATTTGAATGGGGGGGACACTACCTGTTCTAAGTTCAGCGGCAATTTTTCGTCCGGCTGCCCAAGTCCCACCTTGCAAGATTTTTACTAGTGGTAGTTCCTCAGCACTCATACCCAACTTTTCGCGCACTGTCGCAACGATGCGATCCAAGAGAATCACAGTCAAGGCACGCCATTCAACAATAACCTCAGATGCAACTGCTTGCGGCTTGAGCAAAATATCAGGTTGTTTGGCGCTGATTAGTCCCAAGTCGAGACATAACCCACCATTGCGATATTCTGCCAATCCGGTGAGATCATCGACACATATAATCTCCAAACCTAGTTCCTGTAGTGGTTCTAGCAAAGAATAAGTCAGCCATTGGGAGAGTTTATGAAACGGCACTAAATGATCGTCCGCAACATCTGGGTGAAACCAGACATCTCCCAGATTAACCCCAGCAACTTCTAATCGTCCAGACCAGATATCGCTTAGTTCTTCCAAAACTGCACTCAAAACTGTTGCAGCAGCTAGCTGGTTGTTGCGAGATTTACCTAACAGGTAATTTACCAGATTACCTGGACGAGGATATGACTCCCCAAACACATGAGGTGAAGAGAGTAACACTTGACCTAATTTTTGCAATAATCTCAACCGCCCAGTAATTCCCACTAAGGGATTTTCTGCACTCGCACCAAACCCATTTGCCAATTCTTTTTCTGTTAATGCTTGCAATCGAGATGCATCAACTTGCATAGGCTGCTTGGGATCTCTAGAAAAAGTTCCTTGACAAAACATCTGGAAACTCGCAACTGCCAAACCTTCGGAACGCCTAAAACTTAACTGAGTCTCCTGCTCGTAATAATACCAAGCATTTCCAGCACCCGCATCCAGCAAAACACTAATAATTGCTAAATCAAACTTGGCAACAGCTTTCTCTACTGGTGTCAGTCCTGTTAATTTCTCATCCAACTTAGAATTGCGTGGCACACCTCCAGCCTCAAAATGTCGCCAACGACTGTGAAAAGGAATTTGCAGATCCGGATACTGTTCCCGTATCACCTCTATTACATAATCTGCCACCCGTCCCAACTGAGTGAGATCGCAACTAAAATAACGCGACTTGCCTTCAACCGCCATTGTAAACAGTTGCCCACAACGATCCCGAATAGCAGCAGGCGATCGCAAATAAGCAACCACCTCCCTCTCTTCTTTCCTTTGCGTCCTTTGCGTCTTCGCGGTTTGCATCTCCATTCCTACTTCCTCCTATGTTGATACACCCCAAAATATAGGTAATGGCTAATGGCTAATTGCTAATTGCTACCATTAGCCATTAGCAATTAGCAATTAGCAATCCTCATTCCAAAGAACGCCCCTTCACATCAGCCAAACCAGTTGCATCCAACACCTCTCCTGTGGTAAAATAACCAGCAGCTTTTTTGGCTTCAATTTCCACCCAGGCATCTGGGGGAATCAACTCTTCTGGAATCGGCACCCGTTCCACAATCTCAATTCCCGATTGAGTAATGGCGTCGTACTTCATATTACTCATCGACACCAAGCGATCGATACGGGTAATGCCCAACCAATGCAACACATCCGGCATCAATTCTTGGAAGCGCATATCTTGTACACCCGCCACACATTCAGTCCGGGAAAAGTAGGCATCAGCGCGATCGCCTCCTTCTTGACGCTTGCGGGCATTGTAAACCAAAAATTTCGTCACCTCTCCCAAAGCACGTCCTTCCTTGCGGCAGTAGATTATTACACCAGCACCGCCTGCTTGCGCTGTTTGTACGCACACCTCAATTCCATGTACCAGATAAGGGCGACAAGTGCAAATATCTGAGCCAAACACATCAGAACCGTTGCATTCATCATGTACCCGTACAGCTAGGGGTTTATTGGGATCGGCGACACTCAGCAGATCTCCGACGATGTACACCGTAACGCCCCCAATCGGTGGCAAAAATACCTCCAAATCTGGTCGCGTTATCAGTTCTGGGAACATTCCCCCAGTTTGTTCAAATAAGGCGCGGCGCAATGCCCCTTCTGTGATTTGGAACCGCTTAGCAATTCCCGGTAAATACCAAACTGGCTCAATTGCGGCTTTAGTAACAACCAAATCGCCACCAGGTTTCATAATCTTGCCATCAATCTGCAAGCGTCCTTTTGCCACCGACTCTTGCAGTTCTGGCATGTTAATGTGAGCTTGGGTGATGGCAATTGTAGGACGGATGTCATATCCCTGTTCGTAATAGGGTTTAAACACCTCGCCAATAATCGCCCCAAACGGATCGAGGGAAACAATTTTATCTGGGTCAGCCCAGCTTTTGTATGGTCCAATATGCTGTATAGGGGATGTGTTGGTGAGATCCGCTTTATGATCTGATTGAAGTGCGCCGCTAGCTATTGCTAATGCCCGATAAATAGCATAACTGCCAGAGTGGGTACCAATAACGTTGCGGTGTGCTTGCTTGTTCAGCGTGGCAATCACTGGACCTCGCTGCATGGGATCGCCTGCTCCCCAGTGTATCGGGATTGGTTTGGGACCAAAGCGACTGGGATGGGAAGTGAGAACAATATGCCTGAAAACGCTATTTTGCTTTGGCATGTCGTTGCTTTTTTTGTTAATATTTATTAATTTTTAATCATGAGCGATTTGTCAATAACTACCAGGAGTTACAATTTGCGCTGATTGTGGCATACTAATGACTAACCACTAACGACAATCGTATTGCAGACTACAACAAAAAATACATAAATTGTTTATTTTATAATTAAAGGTTAAAAATTTAAAAAACAATTCAAAAAGTAATTTATTAGATAATTTGCTGCGAACTTTAATTTAAATATACAATAATAGACCGAAAAATTATGGATTCTTTATTTATCAATTCCTTACTTGAAGAATTGAAAAATCCTGATGAAACAGTCCGTGAACAAGCAACTCGGAAAATCTGGCGGATTTGGTTTCAGCAAAAGGGAATTTATGGGCTAGAAAAAATAGAACACAGTCAAAAGTTACTGGACGCCAAGAAAATAACTGAGGCTGAAGCTGTGCTAACAGAACTAATTAGCACTCAACCAGATTTTGCGGAAGCTTGGAATCGCCGTGCTTTTCTTTACTACTTAATCGGTGAGCATCAAAAGTCGCTTTTGGACTGTCAGAAGGTCGTCCAGCTGAATCCAGTACATTTTGGCGCACTTCATGGTATGGGCTTGTGTTATGCCGCTATGGGAAATTATGTTGAAGCCATCAAAGCTTTTCGCAACGCCTTGCAAATTCAACCTTATTCCCAGATTAATCAAAAATTCATTTTAGAATGCACACTCCAATTAAATTAAGACAGCAAACAATGCGATTGAGTAGACATCTCCGAAAATGATTGTAGAGACGTAGCAGTGCTAAGTCTCTACAAGGGCTTCAGACAACGAATAATTAATTTCTGGAGATGTCTAGTTAAAATATGAGAAAATAAAGCTAGTATATAGTATCAGTTGTTACAAAAGACTATGAAAAAAATTCATAGCCTCAATCGTCGCGAGTTTATTCAGTATAGCTCTATATTTATGAGCACAAGTTTAATAGCAGCTTGTGCCAAGGATAATCAAGATGCAAATTTACTAAAGACCAGCAGGGATATAGCTTTTCAACTTTTTTAACTTGTCTTATCCAGCCTAGTTTCTTGTGCCTGACTAAATCTTTGTTTTTCACGCCTATTCCCCAAAGATATTAATATACACAAGCTGGTAGTATTGTCAATTTGAATGATGGGGAGCGAGCGCTCCCTGTTTTCCTCTAAGAAAATACGTGACTTAGGTAGGTTGCAGTGCGATCGCACTTTCCGAGAGCCCAAAGTGCGATCTACTCAAGTAAGGAATCCTTACATTAAGGTAAAGGCTAGGAGGCAAGTCATGCTCGCCAAATTAACTTCTAAGAATCAACTAACGTTGCCTAAAAGTATTACCCGTGAAATCGGGGAGGCGGAGTATTTTGAGGTAAAGGTGGAGGGTGGGCAAATTATTCTGACTCCTGTAAAAATTCAGCGCGTTTAGCTGAATTAAAGGAGAAAATTAGAGAGGGAATTGAAGCTGCAGATCGAGGTGAGTTGATTGATGGTGAGGAGGTATTTGCTGAACTAGAGGATGATATTCGTCGCGAGTAACGCAAGAATGCAGCAAAAGGAGGAAGTTACTCCCTTCCCGCCCGTTCGTGCAGCGTCTCCGATAAGAGAAGGGTAGAATACGTATTTAACGAACCGCCAAAACGCCAAGGACGCCAAGAAATAAGATAGGTAATCTTGTGGCGGGAAAGGAGTAGTTAAGTTAATGGAACGATATGTTTTAAGGTAACGCTTACGCTCAAGCCAACCTACAATTATTCTTAACTTTATGAGGTTAAATAAGGAAGTAGGGTGCGTTAACCGAGAGTACGGCACCATTTCTCAAGGTGCGTTACGGCGCTATAAGTCAAGTAAATGGTAAAAAATTACACATAAAATGCGCCTAACGCACCCTACTAAATTTAATCTTTACTTTATGAGTGACCTCTGAGTTTTTAAAATACTAAGTTATTGGTTTTTTCAGTAAAGTAATTTTGGATGGGTTGATGAAGGAGGATACAGCAATGACTCAAGCAATTGATCGAGAACAAAGGATTTTAGAGCAAATCAAAGGCTTAACTGCACAACAACAGCAGGAGTTATTAAATTTTATTGAATTTTTACCAAGCCCCTTCGGGGCGGGAACTCTTAACGGGG
>CAZZYE010000687.1:4194-4768 GCA_964658145.1 uncultured Stigonema sp. | reverse complement strand
CTAACAACTAACAACTAACCACATTTCCAAATAGATGTGCTATACTAAATAAAGTAAAGCACAGAAGCGTTGAGCTTCTGCCTTTTTGAAACTAAGACCGCTTAGGCAACAAGGAGGTGATGCCCATGATAGAAAGTAGTAAAACCATGGGTCATCAGGTTGCAGCAAGCCGGCTGTGTGCTGGAGCTGTTCTCTAAAAGTTAGTCTTAGTCTTCTTGAGAGACTAAGTTTGACCAAGTAGCTAGGCTAGCCTGGAGATCCTTCCAGCAGTCTGGTTGTAACCTGAAGACCCGCTAGACCGCTCTAATTTAGATCACCTGATCTAAATTAGAGCGGATAGTTTTTTAGGGGTTACTTTTTAGAGAGCTAAAAAGAAATTTTGGAGTTAGTGAATTATCTTTGCCCGTCTGAAGAAGTGCAAGATGTTACATAGGGCATAGGGCATGGGGCGTTGGGAACAGTTCCTTAGCATTATGTCGATAGCTGATTTTTCGCGCTCTTTGTGGGGCATAGCTCCAATGTTCGCTAGGGAGAGCGAGAAGCAAAAGAAAATTCAAACGCCCCATTCCCCAAT
>CAZZYE010000687.1:0-4174 GCA_964658145.1 uncultured Stigonema sp. | reverse complement strand
GATGTGTGACAGTTGATAATGCGACACTCGTGTCTTCCCATCCAAATGAGATGACTTATAATTACTTAGTATACAGCTATGTTTTTGCATAAGTTATTTACCGTAATTCAACTAACTGTTAGCTTGGCAAAAACTGAAATGTGACTAAGGAAAGCATACCTCAGACAGAGGTTCTAACACCAAAAACAAGTCACATTTTTGTGTGGAAGTTGCAGAAAATAAAATTTAAAAAAAAAGGTGTGAGGAGAAAAGGAAATGATGTCTAAACTATTGTGGAAATACTTGGTGGTTAGCCCAGCAGTTTTAGGAGCAACATTGCTAGTTTCAACGACAGCGATCGCAGCGCAGCATTCCACCCAATCTGAAGTGAAGACAGAAGTCTCACAAGCCAAAAATTTAGAGACTTTTACATCTGTATCAGAATTAGCAAATTCAACCGTTGGAACTAAAGTTGCTCAGAATTCACAAACGTTTGCCCAAACACCACAAACACAACTCAACGTTTCCGGATTAGCAAATTCAACCGCAGGAATTAAAGTTGCTCAAAAATCACAAACGTTGGCTGAAGTACAAAAACAAACAGATGTCAACGTTTTGGAGCAAGTTAACACCTATAGCAATGAAGGGAAAAACAATTCTCAGTCCCAAGTAACATCGGTTTCCCAGTTCTCTGACGTGCAGCCAACGGATTGGGCATTCCAGGCGTTGCAGTCCTTGGTTGAGCGTTATGGTTGTATTGCTGGTTATCCCAATGGGACTTATCGCGGGAACCGTGCTTTGACCCGATATGAATTTGCAGCAGGTTTAAATGCTTGTTTAGATCGGGTTAACGAATTGATTGCTACAGCTACGGCTGATTTGGTGAAAAAAGAAGATTTGGCTACCTTGCAGCGGTTGCAAGAAGAATTTGCCGCTGAATTAGCAACTCTCCGGGGTCGTGTAGATGCCTTAGAATCCCGAACTGCTGAACTAGAGGCAAATCAGTTCTCCACTACTACCAAATTAGTGGGTGAAGCGATTTTTGCCCTATCTGATACCTTGGGAGATAACGCTGCTGGCAACAGGAACCATACCGTCCTACAAGACAGAATACGTTTAGACTTGCAAACCAGCTTTACAGGTAAAGACGTTTTGCATACCAGGATATCCGCAGGTAATGGTGGTTTTAGCAACAGCTATGATCTGGGAACAGCTGCGGTTGGCCCTGGTGCTGGATTCAGAACCTCTGAAGGCACTCAAACCTTTAGCCTTAGTTCAACTAACGGTAGTAATAACAATAACAGTGTCAACTTAGATTGGCTGTCGTATTACTTTCCCATCGGACCTGCCAACCTTTACATCGTAGCTACTGGCGGTACTCATAGCGATTATGCCCCCACGAATAACCCTTACTTTGAGGACTTTGACGGCGGTAATGGTGCTTTGTCTACCTTTGCTTCCAGAAATCCGATCTATAACATTGGTGGGGGTGCAGGTGGAGCGGTTAACTTCAAATTTGGTAAGGGTGGTGGGATCTTCAGACCAAGTTCATTAACTGTGGGTTACTTGGCGTCTGACCCCAATAACCCTGGTGTTGGTAGAGGTCTTGCAAACGGTAGCTACGCAGCCCTAGGGCAGTTGAACTTTAATATTAGTAGTCGCTTTGCCATCGGTGCAACATACGTCCACGGGTATCACAAGGGAGGTACTTCTATATTTGATGAAGGTGGATTCCTACAACCAGGCACTGGTGTAGAAGGTACTGCACAAGCCAACCGACTCATCAATGCAGCCGAAAGTAATAACTACGGTGTTGAGGGAGCGTTCAGACTCACCGACAAAGTCTCCATCAGTGGCTTTGGCACATACTCAGATGTATCAGGCAAAGTCAGTAGGCAAGATGACTTCAAAGCATGGACTTACGGAGGCGGGATAGCCTTGGCTGACTTGGGTAAGAAGGGTAACGTTTTAGGCTTATTCGCTGGTGCAGAACCCTATGCTCTTAACCGCGTAGGTTTTGGCGGTGGTTCTATACCAATCCACGTTGAAGGGTTCTACAAGTATCGGGTGAGCGACAACATCTCCATCACCCCTGGTATTATCTATCTGAGATCTCCTGGTCAAAATAGTAACAGCGACGATGCATTTATCGGTACTCTCAGAACAACTTTCACCTTCTAGAAAGTTGACAATCTGATTAAAATATTAAAACATGCATGCTCCCCGCCTTTTGGTGGGGTTTTTGTCGTCGGTAGTGGAAAATAGGAAACGACGGCATTTGGATATTATGTACTACATTTAGTTAGTTGTTAGTTGTTGGTGAGTCAGTCCTTGCAGCTTGTTTCCCGCGCCCAGGGAACTGCAAACCCGAAGGATTGTTGACTGCTACCTACTAACCACTATCAACTAACAACTAAGATAAATTGGAGTAATGGCTGATTCTAACTACTACGAAACTCTCAAAGTTAATCCAAGTGCGAGCCAAACAGAGATTAAACAAGCTTATCGCCGTTTGGTAAAAATGTTTCATCCTGACAGCAATCAGGAAACGGCAGACCATGAGCAGATTATTCGGATCAATGCAGCTTACGAGGTCTTAGGCGATGCTCAAAGTCGCTTAAGTTACGACCAAAAAATCCGTGTTCGTCCCCAAAAAGGCAATAGCGATCGCCAACAGCGTACAGCATCTGCTCAAAAGCAATACCAGGCAACACGACGAAAAACAGGAAGGCATGTCGATGAACAGGTCGAGGAATGGCTGATACGGGTTTATCAACCAGTTAATCGCTTCCTTTGTCAGATTCTCAATTCCCTACAAGAGCAAATTGAGAAACTAGCGGCCGATCCCTTTGATGATGAACTTTTACAGGAATTTCAGGATTACTTATCAACCTGTGGAGATGACCTCAAGCAGGCACAAGTCACTTTTAGTTCTCTGCCTAATCCCCCAAGTTTAGCAAGAACAGCGGCTCACCTCTACTACTGCCTTAATCAAGTTAGCGATGGACTCTCTGAGTTAGAATATTTTCCCCTAAATTACGATGAAAGTTACTTGCACACAGGGCAAGAAATGTTCCGCATTGCCACTCACTTGCACAGTGAGGCACAAGAATCTGTTAATTGATGATAGTAGTTAGTGGTTAGTTGATAGTTGTAACCACTAACCACTAACAAAGAAATTAGTTTATGCTATAAGTAGAAAAATTTTAATAATTATTAAATCTTGCTTCTAATATACTCATGCAATGTATTGTAAATCGTCGTGCTCAGTTTTCAGCAAGCCATCGATACTGGTTGCCAGAACTGAGTGAAGCAGAAAACATTGAGAAATTTGGTGCTTGCTCCCGATTTCCTGGACACGGACATAACTATGTCTTATTTGTCTCCCTTAGTGGAGAATTAAGTGAACATGGCATGGTGTTCAACTTGTCAGACGTAAAACAGGTCATCAAGCGGGAAGTTACAAGCCAACTCGACTTTTCCTACCTCAACGATGTGTGGGCAGAATTTCAACAAACTCTGCCCACTACTGAAAATATTACACGGGTTATCTGGCAGCGGCTAGCACCCCACTTACCTTTAGTCCGCGTACAGGTATTTGAAAATCCTGAACTTTGGGCAGATTATATAGGAAACCAAATGGAAGCTTACCTCACAGTCAGCACTCACTTTAGTGCCGCCCATCGACTTGCTCAGAGTCACCTCAGTACCGAAGAGAACTTCGAGATTTACGGTAAGTGCGCTCGTCCTAACGGTCATGGGCACAACTATCATCTAGAAGTCACCGTGCTTGGGGAAATTGATCCACGCACTGGAATGATTATTGATTTAGTTGCTTTGAATCAGGCGATCAAAGATTATGTAATCGAGCCGTTCGATCACAACTTCCTCAACAAAGACATCCCTTACTTTCAGGAAGTTGTTCCCACAGCAGAGAATATTGCACTTTACATTAGTAATTTACTGCGATCGCCTATTCAGGAACTAGGAGCCTCGCTTTACAAAGTTAAATTAATCGAAAGTCCAAATAACTCCTGCGAAATCTACTGCACTCACTTAGAATCAAACTCAGGAACTGTCGCACAAGAATCAGTTTTAGTGCCAGTGTAACTCCAATAGTATTTTAGGGCGGGCAGGATGCCCACCCCACAAAACATTTAAGTTCTTGTAGGGTGGGCATCCTGCCCGCCCATAT
>CAZZYE010000686.1:0-4771 GCA_964658145.1 uncultured Stigonema sp. | reverse complement strand
TCATTCTTGTTATTGCCAATGGGGGTCTTTGCCTGCGGGTCACAAATTACCCAGTTGTTCACCCAGGCAGCGATCGCATGACTTACGCACCCGGTTCTCCCAAAACTCCGCTGTTACCTCTGGGGCATCAGCTAAGCCCATGAGGGTATTGGTAACAACTTCATCGGGGATTGAGAGTACATAGTTCATGAATGCTGACAACTCTGGCTCAAACTCAGCTTCGAGATTCCGTCGCAGTCCCGCCGGGGCTGATAGTTGAAGGGAACCGTAATAGCCCTTCTGGTGCTACGAGATACTGAATCACCGACAAATATGGGAAGGTTTGAAGCAACAATCACCATGCCGTCATAGCGATACTGAAGCGCCTTCTTCCCTTTCTCCTCTGCCCTTAAGGAGTCTTGCCCGGTGAGACTTAGAAATTTACCCAGCTTTCCAGTCTGCTTGTCTTCATCAGCGAACAGCACCAGCCGTTTCCTATAGGCGTTAGCAGTCTCAAAGTTATTTTGACACCAATCTTCAAGGGTTGTGGAGAGAGTATTCTCGAATCCAATCAGAGACTGTAGCAGTCTAATATATGTTCCCTTGCCCGTACCACCTACCCCGATGATATGGATAAATTTCTGTAAATCGGCACGACCTTTGATGACCGCATTAGCATAGCAGACCAAAATTCGTTTAAGATTATCACTGCCTTGCGTAGCTTCATCCAGGAAATTTTCAATTGCTCCCCATCCCGTTGCTAGGGGATTGTATTCACGAGGTAGTTGCCAAGTAAGTTGGTAATCAGGGTCGTGAGGCAATAGTTTTTGCGATCGCACATGCAACACCCCATTTATGAAAGGAAGAATTTCATTAGGTGAAGCTTCGTTCCATTTGCGGGTAATGAGCAGACAGCGCATATTCTTGAGGACGTTTGTGATATAGGAATATGCGCCATAACCACTAATCCCTTTCTCATCGAGGATGCCCTTAATCAAGGATTCCATGTACTCGTCAGTCTCGAGCGCCCATGTTCCCTGTTTTTCCACTTCATAGTGCATCCAACTGCCAATCGAGTTGTTGAATTTAAATTTGTTCTTGTACTGCTCGGTAATCTCACGAGCAATGATGTCAGCCGCCGGGGGGCGATCGCTCTTGGGTAGGGGCAGAATCTGTTTGACGGTTTCGGCAGCGGCATCTTTTATTCGCCCAAACCAGGAAGGGTTGGGGGAGTTCAGTTCAGTATGTGATGCATGTCTAAGTTCGTATGCCCTGACGCAGAAAATCATGGCATCATCACTTAAGCTAGGGGTAGGGTTGTCTTTCTCAGCCGATCGCCATACCGCATCTGCTTCTTTGGCATCGAGGGGAGGACTGCACCTAGCGCAATAGTCGTCGAAAAGCTGTCGCGGATCGCCCTCAAATGAAATTTTTAACTCGTGAAGGTGGTTGGCAGTGCCAATGAGGTTACGGGCAAGCTTTGCACCATTGGTGTTGCGTCCCCCCTCCTGGACTCCTGACTCGATGAGGGCGCGATCGCTCCTAGTCAGGCAACAGGTTAGTGGAACCCCTGAACCAGTCATGGGCATAGGGGGTGTGGATTTGGGTAGAGGCATATTTTTGGGAATTGCGGCACGAAGATCCGAATAGGAATATCGTTTTCCAGAGTGAGTAACAATCCGGAAAAGCACATATCCTTTACTGGAAACGTGGTATGCACCAGCAAGTCGCATCACTCTTGAAGGGTTCTTCAAAGCGCGATCGCCATCTGCATATTCCAGCAAGTCTGATTGGAGCGATCGCCATTCTTCCGCTGCGATCGGCTGCTCAAACACCCAGTAGGAATGGATTGACTTGCCGCCACTATCTACTTGGATTGTTGGCTCTGGCAGTTCCAGGTAGCGCCATAGTTCTTTCTGTGCTTCTTTATCGAGATTATCGTGTTCAAAGAAAATAGCGCGGCATTGTGATACTTCTTTGTCCTGGTGTCCGCCGCCGTTGACGACAAAGTAGATACCCCGTCCCTAGTGTTGCCACTCCTCTAGTTGCGCCCACTCAATACCGTCAGCTTTTCTGGCTTCCTTGGGGTTAGTACTCCTAGGGTTGTCTTTCGGATAAAAGGCGCGGACGTAGATTTCAGATAGCGAAGAATAGCCGAGTGCCTTTATCTGTTCTTCAGCTTTTTCGCGATCTATTCGGATATTTGCCCTTACAGGTTGGGTAGATTGAGTGTTAAAATTAGTAATTATAACTGCCATTGCATTTATTGCTCCAGTAATAGTGTTTATGGCGCTCAGCAGATGCTTACGGTATTGAGTGGCTGCAGATTTTTTTATGTTTATGAGGGAGGTTGGCAGCCTTTGGTGCTATCCGCGCTCACACCGGACAGTAGTGAAAAACCAGTACTTTTTAGTGTGAAGATAGCCAGTCTCAGGTTTTTAGAACCCAAGTCAATGCAGCTGATTAACTTTTAAATGTGGAGGTAATGCCGCTGAATTTTGGGATTGAATTTTAACGAACAATCATTATAATCATTCCCGAAAAAAATCCCCATTTGACTGTGTAACCATGTTTGGCAAGTGTATTACCAGGAAGTTTTTGGACTGAACCACAGCACTGGCAAGTGCCCTTATATTCTGATTTTATTGGTAAATAATAAATGATTTTTACTCAAACTTTCAAAGTTACAGTTAGACGCGATCGCGCCTCCTATTCGCGAACTTGCATCGTTGATGGTCGTGTTTGAATGATAGGATTAGCCGGTGTAGTCCGAGCAGCTTTCGTCCGCACATCCATAAGGGTGCATTGCGCAAATGAAGATGTGACCCCCATAGGACTGCCCGTGGTAATTCTTGCAATTTTTGCAGGAGGTGGGAGTAGTCAAGCCTTCGGCTGAAGAAGTTAAGCTATGGTGTAAGTCAGGGGATGGGGTATCGGAGTCTTCGATTGGCTCTCGTTCAAACAAATATTGGATCAAAGTGCCGCCAGACCAGAATAGAACAGTTCCACTAGCTACTGAAATAAGGCAATATTTCTGTACCGATTCGAGTTGATGCTCGATAGGCTGAAGTTTTTTACCAACCCAAATTAAGGTTTTAGCTGAAGTGCTTATTATAAAGCCAGTTAGACCGATGCAAATAGGGAATATGCTAATGATTCCAACAACTGTTAGCAGCGTTCGATATTGAAGTTTCATGACATTAATAAAATTTGATTACTAAATCCAACAAATCATGTTAGTTAATGAGTGTTGGTAGTTGTTGACCGAGCGTGAATTACTTCTTGGTTGTGTGCTGATAATCTACGGTGCGCTCAGGTCACCAACTACCTCAAAAAACAATTTTTCCGAACCCTATGTGAACAGACGAGGATCATGAATGCCTTCGTTATTCTCTAAGATGTCTTGGATTTCTGGGCTGAACAAAACTTCTAATGAATTGCTTTTCAGGCTTTCAATCAAAAGAGCGATAGCTTTATTTTTTGAAGTGGCAATACCTCTACGATTGTTTTCAAAATCATGCCAAGCCCATTGACAACCCCGCCATACAAAACCAGGGTAGTTGTTTTTCTCATCAATGAGATTGATCGTTACGGGACTCAATTCTTGCAGACGGTATTCCTTTAAAGTTTCCTCGTGAAACTCTATCGGGCAGACAATTGTAGCTTGAACCGTAATCGTTTGTGTGCTCAAAGAATTGCAGGCAGCCAGGAAATTTATTGCTGCGGCTAAATCTACTGTCTCCGGGCTGCGGTGCGGTGATTCTTTAATGAGTCCGAATTGCTCTACCAGTTTATCAATTTCTCCACGAATCTCTTTACCTTCAATGGAAGTCCATGCTGAATTACCATTGTCGTTGAATAGCTTGACGCTGCAATATTCAAGGCTGTATTTGACTAGCATTTCTAATGTTTCTAAATGATTGAATTTGAACAAATCCCTAGAAAAACTGATATGCACTTCGTGCTTGAAATATCAGTCAGATCAGGATGGGAAATCATCTATCTCAACAACTTGAATGTTTAAAATTGTTAAGTCTGGTGGATGTGGATTTGTTTGCCAGTAAATTTCTTCTTTAGTTTTAATTTCTTCAGCACCTGGATAACTGTCGAATAACTCAGCTTCTTCAGGGCAAGGTTGATACTTCCCTCCACAGTAGTAGTACTTGCCTTCTTCCAGTGTTTGTTGAACAACCATATATTTCATCGCACGATCGCCTTTAAGTAGGTGGGAATTGTTGAAATTGCAAGCATGTTGGGAACTCTGACATGTCGCTACCCTTGGGGTCTTTCGTTTTATAGTCAGAGTTACTGCCTAATTGCTTGACGAATACGGGGACATCTACTGTTTGGCATTGGTGGGCGATCGACTTCAACCAATCTGATTCGCACAACCTTGCACCCTTACCGCTTTCTCCCCCGCAAATAACCCAATCAATTCCCCCTTGAATTCTAGGGCAATCCCATTGATGACATTCTGGCGTGAACTTGTCAGGATAATTACAAGTGCCATCATCAGATGAGAATCGACAGTTTTGTACAGGAATAGCGCCGAGCTTGAGATTTATTTCTGACAAAAGAGGTTCACAACTCAAAAATCGAATTCTGGCAGGAACTTGGAGTAAAAGCGGAATCCGCCGATCAGCCGTTTGTTGATTCTCGGTAGTGGTTCCCATCCACACGTTGTCAAGAAAGTAACGAGAATCACTTGTTTTTAAGGCAACGCTGATAATTGAATTCTCGATTGGAATCACACCACCCAAGTAGCTGACTTTATCCCACGCGGAACTGATAA
>CAZZYE010000685.1:4119-4780 GCA_964658145.1 uncultured Stigonema sp. | reverse complement strand
CAGAGAGTTGGATAGCTTGATTTAGACTTTGTTCAGCATCGGCTTTCTTCCCGTTCCAAGCTAAGACAACTGCTTTTGCTGCCAGCAAAAGAGGATCTTTGTGATTTTCGTAATCAAGGAATTGTTTTGTTGCCAAGGATTTTAATTCTTCTACCTGTTTTTTCTCTTCTTCATCTGTCTCTGTCCATAACTTTTCTTGTATAACTCCTTGTACAACAGTGTAAGCAGCCGCCCACGCTCCGTCGTCTTTGCTATCAGGTAGGAAAACTGGATAACTCAGTCTTTTCCATTCCTTTTGAAGTTTAATAAGTTTATTATCCCAAGTGTTTATCTCTCCTTGCTGTTGCTCATCTGTTTTGTTTTCTAAAGGTTCGCCGTTGTTCCAAGCTAGAAAATTCTTTATCCAAGAAGTTTGAGAATAAAGATGTTTACAGCTACCAGGTTTTCTACAAGCAGCCTTCAAAAGTCCTAAAGTTGCTGTTATTGAAGCTGCACGCTCTAACGGAGGAGAGATGTTACGATAGGCAAGAGGACGCTTTTTTACATCCTCAATAAGAGGTAAATACGGACGTTCCCCCAGTTTTTGATCTTTGTCATCTACTTCCAAAGGAAGACCAGAAGCAGAGCGAAAAAAGACTTGGGGTTTGAACTCTGTCCTTAC
>CAZZYE010000685.1:0-4109 GCA_964658145.1 uncultured Stigonema sp. | reverse complement strand
TGCTTTAGGATTAAAATACAGGTAGATCTGAGGGTAACTTTCGGGGAAACTGTCCCATTGAATGGGTAGTTGAGAATATTCAGCATCTGTATTTAGTAATCGCAGAGCTTCCTCGTAGGGATGTGTCGGTTTAGGCTTTGGTAAAGGTATGCCACCATATACAATATAGGAGAAGCCCAAGTCCCCCTGCAAAAGCAGCTTTCCAATTTCTGTGTTTTGCAATGCCTCATCAATGTAATCATTTGTTCCTACCATAGTCTGATCCACAGACACCTGAAACTCAAGCTTATTTGTCCGTTCGACCACTTTAATGGCTTCCCGTACTATTTTGGGACTAACTTTGACCGTTACCTGTTTATTTTCAATATTGGCGCGAAGATATCCGTTGCTGTAAGATACATCTGAAGGTTCTAAACGCAGATTTTTAGCTTCCTGAATGTCCGATTGTAATCCACCAATCCCCGACGAGAGTCCTGCCCAGTTAGTTCGTGTATAAAACGAGTGCGCTCTCCAACTTCCCTCATCAAATAAAGGGCTTGAGAACGCTTTTTCGGAAATAAGTACACTTGTTATAGAAGTAACAGCTATTAGTCCATTACGCAATAAACCTTTCATCTTGCATTTATCAACTCAATGAGATACTTGAAACCCTTATATAGTAAGGGATATATTATTCTACGTATCCGATTTTATCCGGCTTATTGAAAATATTTTCAATAAGCTGTTGAAGGAGTACGCATGGCTGTTTATCTTCTTTATATATAGATAGCCGTCGCTTCCATAGCAAGACTAGTAACATTCTTAGAATGTTCCTCATAAAGATTTGTCCAGCAGTCTAATTTATGGGATTATCCGAAACCTGAACGGGGAGGCTGTTCCAACCCTTTGGGCTGGGACATGGCTGGGCAAATTTTTGCTAGGGTTCCTCTTAATATTAGCCTGTGAACCACCAATTCCTGAGGAAAATCCCGCCCTGCTAGTTCTTGTGTAAAACGAGTGCGCTCTCCAACTTCCTTCATCAAACGAAGGATTAGAAAAAGCTTTTTGAGGAATAAGCACACTTGCTAAAACAGTGATGATTATCAGCCTCTGGGACAGAAAACGGATCATATACACCTACCAATTATTCAAAGCATTAAAGCCTATCAAAGAAAAGCCCTTCAAATTCTACTTTCCAAGAAAAACCACCTTACAAAGTCTAGAAGCTGCATAGTGGCTCAAATCATATCTTGCACCATTCTCAATAAGAGGCAGAACTCTATAATTCTTGTTACCAGACAGAGCCTCGTAACGAAGCTTTGTAGGCTGATCCTCCCTACACCTGAAACTGTTGCAAGATGTGAATCGATCTACTGAACCAACTTGCCTTTGGAGATGCCACCCGATTAGCGTAGCCTAAAATACGCTAATTAAAATATTTAAAAATTTTGATATTAGGTTGATAATCTATTATATATTTTTACATATTTCAAGCAACGCCTAACAAGTTGTGTGCCACTTTTTAAAGTGGTATTGTTTATCAACGAATATACTGAGTACCGGAAGTCATACCGTTCGTTTGCCGGATGAGTTTTGGAGGGTCAGCTTTTTTCCGGCAAGTGCCGGAAGTCTTTCAGTGAGTTTATACAAGGCTTCCGACATCTTCCAGTGCTTATGGTATCTGTGCTGAAAAGTGAGTTAGACCATTCTCTCTAGATTTACCGGAAGTGCTGGAAGGGGAGATAAAATTTATCGTAGCTCTTGGTTGAAGCAAGTCTGTTACTAAGCAGTACAGAATCTCTAGAACTTGTAGCCGGAAAGGATGAAGATTGAGGGTGGAAGGTGCGATCACTCAAGGACGGCAAGCAATGCTACTCCTCAACCACCTCCAACCCAGTTTCTCTCGCTACTCTTTGCACCAATGATTCGCTCTTAGGCGGCGCGTTGTCCTGCAACCAGCAGGAATATTCACCTATTAAAATATCTAGATAGTCATCTATATGTGCTAACAACCAATCAGCTTGCAAGGTATAACCCAAATCTTGCATCGTAAGAATAACACAGGTGCGGTCGAACATATTGCATTGTCTGCTAAGTTTAACTGCATCTAAAGCTTGTACTAAAGGTGAACGTTCGTTAACTGGCTGTGTTTGTTGCATTATTTTAATTGTTTTTAATCAGGCATTCCACAGTCAGCCGTTACCTATAGTTGTAGAATAACTGCAAGTGTACAATGCGCTTAACTTGTCTTGGACAGCAATGATAGGCTTGATAAGATTTTAGCCGAACTGAAGGATGGTAAAAAACAATTAAAATGGTATTCACTAAACTGGCATATGTGACAGTTTTTGTATAAAGTCTGACCAACTGTCACAGTGACACTAGTACTAGTAGAGTACTAGTGGACTGCGTTATATGTTCTCCTCAACTCGTAACTACAGCGCCCCAGGCGGACTACTACCTCCGTTGCGCTCGCGTAGATCATCCCAGATGCGCCGGATTTAGGATTGCCAAGCTTGGCGGTCAATCGCTGCTTGCTGGCAGTCTTGTGCTACTTTCTGGCGATCGCGTTCGGCTTGGGACGCTGCAATCCGCATAGCAATTTGATGGTCACGGGCAATATCGGCTAATCGGACAGTGGTTCGCTCTAATCTAGCTGCTGTCTGACTATTGGCGCGGGTTTCCCGCCTATTCCCTATCCTGCCAGCATTGCATTAAAAATGCTTTGACTCTTGCGTGTGGTAAATTATTTGATTCCCTAGATGCATTAAACTGCACTGCAGTGACAATGTACTCAAAAATAATCACAGACTGTTTCTTGGGTGAAATTCGTTTAACAACAATTGTTTCACCTACTTGAGGAATTTGAGGAAGTTCCACTACAAACTGTTCAACCTTTGGCATTTCCAGCAGATTCTTGTAATTGAAGTATTTGCAGTAAACAAGGATTTTCACTACGCACCCCACCAATATAGTAATTAGCTGTTTTTCGACCTATTTCTTAATCCGGTAAGTGCCGTTCGTCATACCGTTCGTTTGCCGGATGAGTACCGAATTGTTTTCCCGTATGTATAGCAGGAAACTGCTAACACGCTTGCCAGTTGCCTAAAATTAACCTAACTGGTGTTTCGCCTGAATTAAGAAATTGGTGCAAAGAGTTCAGCAAATCGCCTACTAAGCAGTACAGAACCTCCAGAACTATCGATTTGATAGCTGGAGGTCTGCGACTAGTTGCAGATTCTTTGCGAGATATCGTTATCACTGGTTGTCAAGACACACCAGTAATAGTGGTTAATTTTGGAGCGCTTTCAAGATTGACTCTTGGGTAAGATAAAGCGATCGCATACTGCCACTTACAGCATCAAAGTAAGTGGCGAAGCGTTTTAATTCCCCCGTTGTCAGTTGAACTAAATAATCAGTGGCAACTGCTGCTACTTGTTGGTTGATGTTCAAGCTTTGAGTATTGAACAGCGCCATTTGTTCGCACGATAAATTGTTATCCTCCAATTCCTCTGGTAGTGGAACCAAAAGTTCTGGATGTTGGATTGTTGGGGAAGGGATTTGGCTACAGCCTAGTGGTCCAAAGGTATAGTTTTGTGGGTCATTGGATAGACTTGACCCTAATAGAACCTGTCCACTACTTTTACTATTTCCACAGTCTAAATACCAGATTGAAGGAGCAGAACCGTGATTATACTCCTTATCTTTCAGCACTTGTGAAAGTGACTCTCGCGCCGAAGCATTATCCACGCACCCAATCACAATTGACAGTGTTCTGTACCCTGCCTGTACCATTTTTGGGTTAAAGCGTTTGGTTATTGCTTTAATTTCCATCCCCCAGGCAATTGAATATCTCAAAGCTAATGTTTGGGCTTTGGGTAAGCCGATTTCTTTGTAGCAGAAGCATTGCCTTAGTACATTAGCCTCTTCGACAACATCATTATCTACGAAAGTGACTTGCACCTCTTTGCCTGTATTGCCTAAACTGCAAGCAAGTCGAACAACGCTTGCAGCCAGCCAACTCCCAGTCCCTCCCATTCCAACAACCCAGAATTCAATGCGGGAGTGTTGTAGAAGACAGGACTTACGCAACTGGCACAAGCAATGGCGCGGCGTAGCCGCGTCGAGCG
>CAZZYE010000684.1:0-4797 GCA_964658145.1 uncultured Stigonema sp. | reverse complement strand
CCTCCTCATCCTCCTTACCTCTATTCCACGTTGGAACTAATTTTAGAAATTTTGGTCGGTAGCGGGTTGGTACTGCGAGTCTTGGAAGAGTCAGGCGATCGCTACCAGTTGGTTCACGATTATTTAGTTGATCCGATTCGTCAAAAAAACAACCACGGTATAGTAGCCGAACTAGAAAAAGTCCGATTTGAAAAAACCAGAGCTGAAGTAGCCCAAAAGCTCTCTCAAGAGCAGCTGTATTCGGTTTTGCAACGACGACTGCGAGAAGCACGTTTAGCAGGCGTAATATTGGCAATAATGGTAGCGATGATCGGAGGATTATGGTGGCAAGCTGACTTACAAAAAAGTGCAGCAGTTCTCCAAACCGACAGAGCTGAACGCAGCGAAATTAACTTAAAAATTAGCGCCCTTACTGCCGCTAGTGAAGCTTTGTTTGCTTCAAATAAAGAATTTGATGCTCTATTAGAAAGTTTACGAGCGTTTCAGAGACTCAAACAACTCAAACAGACAAATGCAGTCGAACCCGACACCCGAATGCGGGTAGTGACAGCCCTACAGCAAGCCGTTTATGGAGTAACGGAGGTAAACCGTTTAGAAGGGCATAATGATACTGTCTGGGGTGTGGCTTTCAGCCCTGATGGTCAGTTATTGGCATCAGGTAGTACGGATCGGACAGTGAAACTTTGGCGTTCTGACGGTGTGTTACTCCAAACCCTTAAAGGTCATAGCGATGCTATTACCAGCGTGAGTTTCAGTCCTGATGGTCAGAAGATAGCTTCGTCCAGTCTCGATAAAACAGTGCAAATCTGGCGTAGAAACCGGAATACGGGTGAATTTGACCCACTGCCTTACAAAACCTTAGAAGGACACGGAGATTGGGTTTATAGCGTTAATTTCAGTCCTGATGGTAAGTTACTAGCTTCTAGCAGCAAGGATCAAAGCATAAAAATTTGGAGTATAAAGGGCAACTTAGTAAAAATCCTGAAAGGACATCAAGGTTCGGTTAACTGGGTAAGCTTTAGTCCTGATAATCAGTTCCTTGCCTCAGCAAGTGAGGACAACACAGTGAAAATTTGGCAGCGAGACGGCAGCCTAGCACAAACTTTGTTGGGACACTTGAAAGGTCTAACCTATGTAACCTTCAGCCCTGACGGTCAGATGCTGGCGTCAGCTAGTCGAGATCAAACAGTGAAACTTTGGCGGCGGAGCAATAACAGTGAAGATGGTTTCGCCTTTCGTCTTTACAAGACCTTGCAGCATACTGGTATTTGGGGCTTGAACTTTAGTTCCAATGGTCAACAGTTAGTTACAGCAGGTGATGACAACTCGATCAACCTCTGGAATATCAATGGAACATTACTCAAAACCTTTAAAGGTCACAACAATGCTATTGCCAGCTTAGCTTTCAGCCCAGATCGCAAACTGCTGGCATCAGGAAGTTACGACAAAAGTGTGAAACTGTGGCGTTTAGATGCCCCAACATTACCCATTCTTCAGGGTCATGAAGATCGAGTTTTGAGTGTCGCTTGGAGCCCCGATGGTCAGATGTTAGCTTCTGGCAGTGGCGACCATACAGTAAAACTCTGGCAAAGATACAGTAGTAGCAGTGGAGTAGAAACGCGGCTCTACAAGACTTTGCTGGGACACACAGATAGAGTCAAGAGTGTCAGTTTTCACCCAGACGGTCAGATGTTTGCCTCCGCAAGCTATGACAAAACTATAAAACTTTGGCGGCGCGACGGCTCCTTACTCAAAACCCTCCCAGGGCATAGCGATAGTGTGATGAGCGTCAGTTTTAGCCCTGATGGGCAGTTGTTGGCATCAGCTAGTAAAGATAAGACAGTAAAACTTTGGAATTGTCAAGGCAAGTTGCTCAAAACTTTGGTAGGGCATCAGGATTGGGTGAATAGCGTGAGTTTCAGTCCCGATGGTCAGATTCTAGCCTCTGCCAGTGACGATCAAACTGTAAAACTTTGGCGGCGGGATGGTACTTTGTTAAAAACTTTCTCGCCTCATGAGAGTTGGGTGTTAGGTGTGAGCTTCAGTCCTACTGACAAGCTGCTGGCAAGTGCTAGCTGGGACAACACTGTGAAGCTGTGGCGGTGGGATGGGACATTGTTGAAAACGTTGTTAAAAGGTTATGGCGATAGTGTCAACGCTGTCAACTTCAGTCCGAATGGGGAAGTTCTTGCCGCCGCCAGTTGGGATAGCACAGTCAAACTCTGGAGTAGTGATGGCAAATTGATTAAAAGCCTCAATGGGCATCGTGCTCCAGTACTAGGTGTTAGCTTTAGCCCCGATGGTCAAACATTGGCATCAGCTAGTGATGACAATACGATAATTCTGTGGAATTTGGACTTAAATGACCTGCTTCGTCGTGGTTGTAACTGGGTGAGTGATTATCTCAAGTCCAACCGCAATGTTGACCAAGGCGATCGCACCCTTTGTGATGGCGTCAGCAAGCACTAAGTAACTGGGGAGTGGGGAATAATTAAAAATGCAAAATTAAAAATTAAAAATAAGTAATTTCTATTTTTAATTTTTAATTCCCTACTCCCCTTCTCTTATCGCCTCTTGTGGCAAATTCCCTAAAAAGGCTTGCAGCTTCATCCGCTCAATGTAAGGCCAGCCTCCAAGAGACTCTATATCCTTAAGCATTGAGTAGAGTCCCTGACGGTTATCAGGCAAACTCTTTTGAAAAACTCCATCCCGGATCTCTCGGTGTAACTGCTCCAACTGTCGCAGCAAAGCCAAAAGAGCCATAGCATCCCCTTGACAATGTTGAGATGCATCATGTACTACAGATGCGATCGCTTGCAGTTCATAAGACAACTTCTCTGACTCAAAACTTTTGCTGTTGCTCATGCCTCTTTAATCCCTGTAAATGAGGTCAAATCAAATCTACCTTTATATTTTTTGCTTTCATCGAACGAAGCAGCCGGTAAACCTACCCTTGAAAAGTGTAATCGATTTACAATGTGTCACAAATTTAATTTGCATACGTAAAATTGTGCTAAATTTCGTTTGGCTGCTGCAAACGCCAGGAAACTGCCTTCAGTGTTCTTGGTAAATAATAAAGTGCTTTGATTTTGAGTTTAAAAAAATCGTATGATCTGGCTGCAGAGCGGATAATTTGCGTGTTGCTCTTGAGTATTAATACTCAAGAGCAACACGCAAGGTATTGTTGGGAAAAATTCCACCCGTGACGCCGCCAACAGTACGCAGTGGTTTTTTGCCCCCTTTGACTACACATTCCAAATAGATGTAATGTGCTAAGTAGACTAGGGTTTAAAGCCTAGGCTTCAAAAAAGGGATACGTTGCAGCACTTTTAGCAACAGAGAAGTTTGATCGGCTTCGTCTATCAAATCTTCGGTGCAGTTTTACAACTTAGATATTAATTTTTGACATTGAGGTTGACCATGAGGTATCGCGCTTTAATTGTTTCATTCTTGGCTTTGTGCTTGGGATTTCTAACTGCCTGTAGTGAGGCTTCAACAAGTGCTAGTACAAGTGCTTTGACATACGATCAGATTAGAGGCACTGGCTTGGCTAACAAATGCCCCCTACTGGCAGAAACAAGCCGTGGTTCCATCCCCATTGATGCTAATCAGTCCTACACCATAAAAGAACTTTGCTTAGAACCAACAAATTTCTTTGTACTAGAAGAACCCACAAATAAACGCCAATCGGCAGAATTTATTGCTGGCAAGTTGTTGACTCGCCGCACCTACTCCCTTGACCAGATTCAAGGTGGGGTGAAGGTGAATAAAGATGGTAGCCTCACCTTTGAGGAAAAAGATGGTTTTGATTTCCAAGCGATCACTGTGCAGCTCCCTGGTGGTGAGCGAGTGCCTTTCCTGTTCACCGTCAAAAGTTTAGTTGCTCAATCACAACCAGGGTTGACCAGCATTAACACCTCAACTGACTTTGAAGGCACATTCAGAGTCCCCTCCTATCGTGGTTCTGCTTTCCTCGATCCCAAAGGTCGCGGTGTGACCGCAGGCTATGATAATGCGGTAGCTCTCCCTGCCCAAGCGGATGGTAAAGAACTCATCCGCACTAACGTCAAGAGTACTGATGTTTTAAGTGGCAAAATTTCTTTGCGAGTCGCGAAAATAGATAACTCTACTGGTGAAATTGCCGGTACTTTTGAAAGCGATCAGCCCTCCGATACGGATTTAGGCGTTGACGAACCTAAAGAGGTTAAGGTTCGTGGTCTGTTTTACGGTCGCATTGAACCAGCTCGTGCCTAGATAATTCCTCACTAGGCGTAGAGACGTAGCATGCTACGTCTCTACATTGACTGCAATCGGTATACTGATATCTTGCACCATTCGATAGTTCGTGTAGGGTGGGCACTGCCCACCATTGACCGATCGGGCCTATTTTTACGTTGGTGGGCAATGCCCACCCTACAAAAATAGCGTTATTGCAACTGGTGCAAGATGTGAGTATAAGTACAACAAGGGCGTATAGCCCTTTTTTTTTGCTGTTGTGAATTTTAAAGCTGGCGTGAATCAAATCTTAGATAACAAGTATTTTTGACTAGAAAGCTTTGTTCTCATTCCCCAAAATCTTTTTATTCTCGGTTTATATCTATAAATTAAATTTATCCGGATTTCCTTTAATTCCGTACAATTTCGGTTCTGATTTTAGTAAAAAATTTCTTATTTTGATGTCATGTAGTTTTTAAAAGCTACTGTTCAGACAAAAGAAGGTCGAAAAAACAAAATATATCAAATCAGTCATTTAAATTAGGCTAGATTGTCAATTCACTTGGATAATTGGGAATTGCT
>CAZZYE010000683.1:0-4798 GCA_964658145.1 uncultured Stigonema sp. | reverse complement strand
CAAACCTCCCCAACGAAAGTTTAGGGGAGTTTTTTGGCGTTACTGAATTCAGCTAGGGTAGCGGCTTGCTCTACTGTTAAACTGCTCCGCTTTCTTATTGTCTCTAACTCAAGATAGTCTAAGAACTTGCTCAGGGTATCTTGATCTATAATATCCCTGTTGAACCTGACGATTATGTCTTGATTGTCAACCGTAATATTGTACAGTGCGAAGTCTTGCATTATATCCTCCTGACTAGTGAGTGGATTTCTTTGAGGTACAACCCCTGTTTTCTAGAGTTTATCT
Organism: uncultured Stigonema sp.; assembly: GCA_964658145.1. Classification (GTDB taxonomy): domain Bacteria; phylum Cyanobacteriota; class Cyanobacteriia; order Cyanobacteriales; family Nostocaceae; genus Stigonema. The sequence goes on along the minus strand of CAZZYE010000683.1, from coordinate 4,513 downwards.
GCTATAGTAATTAGCCTTCAATTTGGGCGATCGCGTCCTCTGGTGACACATCACTATAGATGACAATTGTGTTGAACACACCTAAGACCGAACATAAAGCAAAATTTCGTAACGTCCTAGAGTCAGCCTGCCGTGCAAAGCGCGACGTACCCCAGTTTTGGTTCTCAAACCCAGGCGCTTTTGTACTTTTGTGGCTCGAATGTTGACGTTTTATGGTGGTGGGCGACTGGTGTAAAATGCTAGAGGGAGAACGCTGTTTTGAAATCCGCTAACTGGAGAATTTAGTAATGTTGGAAAATCGTGATTACACTTTGATTATCGACAAAAGCGGTAGCATGGCTACCCCAGACCAAAAGGGTGGTAAAAGTAGATGGATAGCAGCACAGGAATCTACCTTTGCCTTGGCTAGTAAATGTGAGCAACTCGACCCTGATGGCATCACTGTTTATGTATTTTCGGGAAAATTCAAGCGCTACGAAAATGTGACATCAAGCAAGGTGACACAAATTTTTCGAGAAAACGACCCCTCTGATACCACTGACTTAGCAGCGGTCTTGAAACATGCAACTGATAATTATTTTGACCGGAAGGCAGCAGGACAAACTCAGCCCAATGGCGAGACAATTTTAGTTGTTACCGATGGTGAACCGGACGATCGCAAAGCAGTCATGAAGGCGATTATTGAAGCGAGTCGCCGCATGGATCGGGATGAAGAACTAGCTATTTCTTTTATTCAAGTTGGCACAGATCCCCAAGCTACCCGTTTTCTCAAAGTCTTGGATGATGAACTACAAGGCGCAGGTGCAAAGTTCGATATCTGTGACACCATAACAATGGAAAATATGGAAGACGTGAGTTTATCGGAAGTACTGCTGAATGCGATTAATGATTAACGTTCTTTTATGACTCCAAGGAGAGAAAAATATGTTGCAGATCTTGCATTGGCGATCGTTTCATCATGGATCCACAACGTGCCTTTCTAGGCTGTTGGGTTAGTCCACCCAGAAATTCTTGTCCCTATTCACTTTAGGACATTTCCAGTGTTGACAGGGACAAAACAAGCCTTCGACAAGCCTTTGAAATCTCTGGGAGTACAGACGCCATTGAAAGTTCTGCAAAGAATGCGAATCATTAAACCTCTAAAATTGAACAGTTATGAACACCCTAGTATATTGGGCGCAAAGATAAAGCAACCATTCAAATTAGTAAAAAGCTGATGATCTAAGCTTTTAGATTGCTTCGCTTCGCTCGCAACGCTTCTCTTCGAGACGCTTCGCGAACGCGATTTTTAATTTTCAATTTTTAATTCCAAGGAAGAGTTTCATCCTGATTGCTGTTGTTGCTTGTCGGTCAATTCTTCTATCGTGTGGTTTTGTTTTACTGAACTCAAACTAACAGCTATCATATAAGCTAGTTCTGCCGCTGTTTGATATGCTAGTTTTATATTTGCTTTTTCTTGCTTGTTCATAGCCTAGTGTGGGAGTAGACTTTGTTGCGATCAGCTAGTCGCTAACTGCTTTTCGCTGGTTGTCACCTAGAATACTATGGTGGGCGGTAATTAGAATTCATCCATTCGGGTCACCTGATCGGGTGATCTTAGCTAAATACAGGCAACCCGGAGAGCGCCATCGCTAGCTCTTCGGTACTATACTCAGTATCACGCAACAATCCCGCCTGATAATCCAAGTATGCCTGCATATCGAAGTGACCATGACCGCACAAGTTGAACAAGATTGTCTTACTGACTCCTGACTCCTTGCAACGCAGTGCTTCATCAATGGTAGCTTTAATTGCATGGTTAGCTTCAGGTGCAGGTAGAATACCCTCAGCACGAGCAAAAGTTATACCCGCTGCAAAACAACTGAGTTGCTTTTCCGCACGGGTTTCAGTCATCCCTAGCTCAACAATATGACTGAGCAAGGGTGCCATGCCATGATACCGTAATCCGCCTGCATGGAAACCTTGGGGGACAAAGGAACTGCCGAGAGTGTGCATCTTCACTAGGGGGGTAAGATGTGCCGTATCACCAAAGTCATAAGCATATTTACCCTTAGTCAATGTTGGGCAAGCTGCAGGTTCAACTGCCACAAATTTGATATTTTTCTGCTCACCTCGTAGCGAAGCACCCATAAAAGGAAAGGCAATGCCAGCAAAGTTACTACCACCACCTGTGCAGCCGACAATAATATCAGGGTAATCACCTGCGAGTTCCATCTGTGCCACTGCTTCTTGACCAATTACGGTCTGATGCAGCAGCACATGATTCAGCACACTACCTAAAGCATATTTGGTCTGGTCATCTTGAAGTGCCACTTCCACTGCTTCACTAATAGCAATGCCTAAACTACCAGTACTATCAGGATACTCCTGGAGAATTCTATGCCCCGCTTCAGTTTCGTTACTAGGACTTGGTACTACCCGCGCACCATAAGTTTCCATTAAAGCGCGTCGGTAAGGCTTTTGACGGTAGCTCACTTTTACCATGTAAACCACGATCTCTAAGCCAAAAAAAGCACCTGCTAAGGAGAGCGAAGAACCCCATTGCCCTGCACCAGTTTCAGTGGTTAAGCGCTTTACTCCTGCTTGTTTATTGTAGTAAGCCTGGGGGATAGCTGTGTTGGGTTTGTGGCTACCAGCCGGACTGACTCCCTCATATTTATAGTAAATTTTGGCAGGGGTATCAAGGGCTTTCTCTAACCGACGTGCGCGATAAAGTGGAGTCGGTCGCCACTGACGGTAGATTGATTGCACTTCGTCAGGAATTTCAATCCAGCGTTCAAGGCTGATTTCTTGTTCAATGAGCTGTGTCGGGAAAAGAGGTTCTAAATCAGTAGCTGTGATTGGCTGACCTGTACCAGGGTTTAGCACTGGTGGCAGAGGATGGGGCAAATCTGCCTGGATATTGTACCAGGCTGTTGGCATTTGATTCTCTGAAAGCGTGTATTTGATCGTGTCCATCGACTAAAAGTTGCTTTATACAATACTTATTATGAGGTTTAATGTGGTCAATTTTATACAAAGCGTTTAAAATTGATGTATTGAGGAGATTTATAAAGCAGATGACAATTGTATTCAACGATCATCACCTCAAACCGATTAACTTATTTGAGTACGAAAAGCTAGCCACTGAGTGTCTCTCGCAAATGACACTTGATTACTACAACAGTGGCGCTGGGGATGAGGTCACCTTGCGGGACAATCGTGCTGCTTTTGAGCGAGTCAAACTTCGACCTCGGATGCTAGTAGACGTGAGCGATCGCAACCTCACTACCAAGGTTTTAGGACAGCCTCTGCGACTACCTTTGCTGATTGCTCCCATGGCATTTCAATGTCTTGCTCATCCAGAAGGAGAAATTGCTACGGCTTTAGCTGCTTCTGGGGCGGGTGTAGGTATGGTGTTGAGTACGCTGTCAACTAAAAGCATTGAAGAAGTGGCGAACCCTGCGGCGACTCAATGGTTTCAGCTTTATGTACACAAAGACCGGGGGCTGACCCGTACATTGGTAGAAAGAGCTTGCGCTGCTGGTTATAAAGCACTGTGTGTGACTGTGGATGCACCAGTTCTAGGGCGGCGGGAACGAGACAAGCATAACCAGTTTACTTTACCACCTGGTTTAAAACTGGCTAATTTCGTAACTACATCAGGACTAAACATTCCCGATCAAGAGGGGGAATCTGGGCTGTTTACATATTTTGCCGAGCAACTTGATCAGGCGGTAACTTGGCGCGATTTGGAATGGTTGCAATCTTTGTGTCCGTTACCGTTGGTAATCAAAGGGATTTTAAGGGGTGATGATGCCACAAATGCAGTAGAGTATGGAGCTTCGGCAATTATTGTTTCTAACCACGGTGGTCGCCAACTAGACGGAGCAGTTGCAACTCTTGACGTTTTAGCCGAAGTGGTAAAAGCTGTAGATAATCGCGCCGAGGTGATTGTAGATGGCGGTATCCGTCGGGGCGTTGATATTCTCAAAGCTTTGGCGCTGGGAGCTAAAGCTGTACTTTTGGGACGTCCTGTGTTATGGGGATTAGCTGTAGGAGGACAAGCAGGTGTTGCTCATGTCATTGAACTGTTACGAGATGAGCTAGATGTGGCGATGGCATTAAGTGGTTGTGCAAGTCTAGATGAGATTGACTCTAGTTTGGTATTTGGCAAAAACTATCGATGAAGATTCCAAGACTTGATTGATGTGTCCCAAGGCTGGCTCGATCTAAAAGCTGGATTGAGGCAGGATCGACCTGAAGAGCAATATCTATCAGCGCTCTGACCATTTTTTGAATTCAAAATTAAAAATTTACGTTCAGGATTTTAAATTATTTAATTAAGGTACAGGTTCCCCTTTTTTTAAATATGGAAAACAAAAAAAGCGGATCAACATTATTCAACCGAACGCATTTATGCGTGGGGATTAATAATTGTTAATTTTTAATTTTTAATTCCCCGAAGGGTTTGACTTAGACGCACTTGGCTCTGTTGTAACCCAAGCATCAGGGTATGGATTAGGAGTACTCA